>CAZKUS010000119.1:0-6404 GCA_964556025.1 uncultured Clostridia bacterium
ACACTAAATCTAAAGAAATAAATAGATGGTTGACTTTAAAATTGAGGAGAGAACCGACTATCAGTGAAATCGCTGAAGAATTAAATGTATCTAACGAGGAACTAGTCGCAGCAGAAAAAGCTAACAAGAAACCTGTTTCTTTAGATAAACCAGTTAATGATGAAAAAGACAATAGTGATTCTGAAGCAAAAGCTTTATTAGACACTATAGGACAACGTTCTTTTGTGGAAAAAATAGATAATGAACTAACTGTTCAAGAACTTCTTAAACAGTTGGACAAGCAAAAAAGGAGATTGATTGTATTAAGGTTTTTTTTAGAAAAAAATCAACAAGAAACCGGGAGAATATTAGGTTTGTCTCAAGTACAAGTTTCAAGGATTGAGAGGCGTGTATTGAAATATTTACAGCAAAATTTGCTCTACCACTCAGTATAAGTATAATTTTAATTTTCAGTGTAAAACTACTACCGATCGACAATTTTACATACAGTTTATACTTGTACTGAGGAGGTAAAATATGGAGACTGTTAAAGTAGTAGAACTAGTAGGTGAATCAGAAGATAGTTGGGATCAAGCAGTAGAAAACGCTGTCTATGAAGCATCAAGGACTATTGAAAATATCACTGGAATAGAAGTTTACAACTTAACAGCTGATGTGGAAGACGGAAAACTCATAGAGTATAAAGTAAATGTCAAAGTAGCTTTTGGGATTAACAGATGATTTCTGATATGTGTATTTGTTGATTTTTTAAAGTCCATTTTAAATAGCTTTATAATAACCATTGAGTTATTTGAGCACCCTTAATAAGGGTGCTCAATTTATATATAAGAATGAATAAAGAAAATTATTAATTGAGAAAATAACTTCAGAGGTGATCACATGAACAATGAATTTAAATCCAACTATGCTCAGATATGCAAAGAAAAACATCCTAAACCTCCTATACTTAAAAATGTTTTATCTGCTTTCTTTTTTGGGGGGTTAATTTGTGTATTAGGACAGGGATTGTACAATTTTTATATTTATTTGGGTTTTAGTGTAGAAGACGCCACTGATCCTGCAATAGCAACTGTAATATTTTTATCAGCTTTAACAACAGGACTGGGATATTACGATAAACTCGCAAAAATAGCTGGAGCAGGCACTGCGATTCCTGTTACGGGATTTGCTAATTCTATTACATCAGCGGCATTGGAGTTTAAAAGAGAGGGATTTGTTATGGGTGTTGCTAGTAAAATGTTCATATTAGCTGGATCAGTAATTGTCTATGGAGTTGTAACAGCATTTGTTATCGGAGTTATTTCGGCAATAGTATAATTTTTAAAAGGTGCTGTTATATTCTGTTTTTGATAGCTATAAAACTTCTAATTCACTTTGAATGCTTGTTTAGATACATCTAAAATTCCCAAATAATCGAATTAAAGCTTCCTGATCAATTGCTCCAACAGTAATTTTATTAGTGGTTTGAAAGGAGTTGAAAATTTGCTGAATAGCTCTAACCTTAAAAAAATAGGCCAACAAACTGGAAAATTGACAAAAAAAGCAGTTTTAATTGGAACTGGAACTATAGTAGGTCCCAAAGAAGGTCAAGGCCCTTTGAAAAATAACTTCCATGAAATCATTAAAGACGAACTACTAGGAATGCCTAGTTGGGAACAAGCAGAAAGTGAACTCTTATACAGGGCATGCCATCATGCTTTAGGTAATGCTAAAATTGATCTGCAAGAGTTAGATTACTTTATAGCTGGAGATTTATTAAATCAAACAGTGTCATCTAACTTAGTAGCTAAAAAAATGCAGATCCCATATTTAGGGTTATTTGGTGCCTGTTCAACAATGACAGAAAGCTTGTTATTATCAGCAATAATCATTGAAAGTGGTCTTGGAAATAATGTGATGGCAGCTACATCGAGTCATAATAAAGGATTGGAAAGACAGTTTAGATTTCCTACTGAATACGGAGGACAAAGACCCCCATATGCCCAATGGACAGTTTCAGGTGCTGGGGCTGGAATCTTATCTAATAGTGGGACTGGTCCACAGGTAACATATATAACCCCGGGTAAAGTTAACGATTGGGGGATCTTCGACCCTTATGATCTCGGCTCTGCCATGGCACCTGCTGCTTATGACACTTTAAATGCTCATCTAAAAGATACAGGGCGAAAAGTATCTGATTATGATATGATTATTACAGGTGATTTAGGTGTCCAGGGTACAACAATGTTAAGAGAAATGTGCAAACAAGATAATTTGGAAATTGAAGCTGTCCATCATGATTGCGGTATAATGGTTTTTGGTAGTGATCAAGATGCACATGCAGGTGGTAGTGGCTGTGCTTGTTCTGCTGTAGTTATGTACGGGTATATATACAATTTATTGACTAGTGCTCACATAAATAAAGTTTTATTAATGGCTACTGGAGCTTTACATAACCCTCAAATTGTGCAACAAAATGTCTCCATTCCATCTATCTGTCATGGGATTAGTATCGAAAACTCTATGACTGGTGGTGATAAGATTGGGTAGTTATATTGCAGCTTTTATTGTTGGTGGTCTCTTTTGTGTTGTTGGTCAATTACTGTTAGATCTGACTAAATTATCACCTGCCCATGTGTTAGTGAGTTTTGTCGTAGCCGGGGGCATAGCTTCAGGATTGAATCTATATGAACCTCTGATAGAGTTTGCCGGTGCGGGTGCTTTTATTCCTATTTCCAGTTTTGGTAACTCTTTAGTTCAAGGTGCAATTTTTGAAGCCACTCAGTACGGAATCATTGGGGTGTTAACTGGAATGTTTGAACTTACCAGTACAGGAATTACAGCAGCTATAATATTCGGTTTTATTATGGCTGTAGTGTTTGATCCCAAAGGATAGGCAATTATTTTAAAAATGGCGCTGTTATATTCTGTTGTTGATAGCTATCAACATTCAACTTAAACTGAGCCTTCAAAATACTATAAACATGGACAAAAATGGGGGAATAATAATTGCTAATAGGATTTCCTAGAGGATTATTTTTTTATGATCATTTTCCCTTTTGGAATAAATTTATTAAAAGTTTGGGACATGAAATAATAATATCCAGGACAACTGACTCAACTCTAATGAATAGGGGGATAAATTTTGCCGTTGATGATATCTGTCTACCGGTAAAAGTATATTTTGGTCACTTATTAGATTTGATTGATCGAAATGTAGATAAAGTTTTATTACCGAGAATGATAAGTAGTGAAGATGGCGGATATTATTGTCCTAAGTTATTTGCTTTAGCAGATATATTTATTGCTGGAACAACTCATCAAACTGATTTTATTTTAGATTTAGAAGTCAACTCCAAGCTCGGAAAGGGATACAATTACAATCAGTTGCGTTTACTAGCTAAAAAATTAGGAACGAAATCAAGCAAAAAATTTTCACAAGCATTCTATAAAGCAACTATTGAGCAACAAAAATTTCAACAACAGTTGTGTAATGGTATATTGTTAGAAAAACTATTAGCAGATTACCTTTCAAATAATAGTTTTTCTATAACTGAAAAAGATTTAGATAATAGCGAAAGCAATGTTTTAGATTTGCAATTCAGATATAAAAAAAATGAACCCCAATTACAAGTAGGTGTATTTGGTCATAGTTATATTGTAAATGATAGTTTTATCAATATGGACTTATTTTCTGTTCTCCATGATTCTGGAATAAAGACTGTCACTTGCTCTAATTATACGAAGCCAGAATTGGAAGAAGCGCTCAGTTTGCTTTCTAAACCAATTTTTTGGGAATTTGGGGAACAGATTTTAGGATCAGTACTTAGACAAGTAAAATATAGGGACTTAGATGGAATTATTATTCCAATAGCATTCGGGTGTGGACCAGGATCTTTGATTTTGGAAATGTGTGAACAAGAATGCAGTGAGAACAATATTCCGTTATTAATTGTAACTTTAGATGAACATACAGGAAAAAATGGTGTGAGAACGCGTTTAGAAGCTTTTATTGATATGCTAAAAAAGAGGAGGCAGGTAGTATGAAAATAACATATCCACACATGGGTAATTTGCATCTACCACTGCATACTCTTTTTACTTCACTGAAGTGTGAAGTTATCCCACCACCTCCAATAACTAATAAAACATTAAAATTGGGAAGTAAACATTCACCAGAATTTGCCTGTTTCCCTTTAAAAATCAATGTCGGTAATTTTATCGAAGCATTAGAACAAGGTGCAGATACTATAGCAATGCTCGGAGGTGCTGGTCCTTGCAGATTTGGTTATTATTCGGAAATAGAGAAAAAAATACTAGAAAGTTTGGGATACAAGTTTGATATGATAGTTGTTGACCCTCCTTCCAGTGGGAATTTCAATAATACTCGAACAGGATTAAAGAAGTTAAAAGGAGAAAACAATTGGAAAGAAATAATTCACAGCTTATGGTTATCGTATTACAAATTAAATCTGTTAGATCAGTTCGAACAGTTACTCGCATACATAAGACCCAGATCGGACCGATATAAACAGATAAATTTTTTAGAAGAACAATTTCACCAAGAAATTTTACACTATAATACTAAATCTGATCTCAATAAAAGCTTTTCAAGTAAAAAAAGTGATTTATATGATTTGATAACCAGTACCAAAGAACCTGTTAAAGTAGCTTTAGTTGGTGAGATATATATGGTTGCTGAACACAATGTCAATATGGAAATTATTAAATCATTAGGGGAATTTGGTGTGCAAGTAGAAAGAGGTGTTTATATTAGTAGTTGGATCCGCGATAACTTATTATTGGGACCAATAGGTCTTGCTAAAAATAAGCAGGAAATTAGAGCGGCCAAACCGTACATCAAGCGATTTGTAGGAGGACATGGTCAAGAATCAATAGGAGAAGCTATCTTGAAAATAGAACAAGGTTGTCGCGGAATAATTCACTTATTTCCTTTTACATGTACTCCAGAAATAATAGCACAAGGTATTATGAGTAAAGTATCGCGAGATTATAATGTCCCAGTAATGACTTTAGTTTTAGATGAACATAGTGGTACAACTGGCCTTCAGACTAGATTGGAAGCCTTTTGTGATTTACTTTAAGTAATATCTATTTGCTTTTGTTAGCAATTTAACTATGATATAATGTAACGAGTAAAATTAAGGAGGTGAATTCTACCATGAAGGTAGTAACCTCACATCAAGGATTAGATTTTGACGGTTTAGCAGCTATGATTGCTTATAGTAAATTATATCCTGATACTACGCTAGTTTTACCGCCAAAATTAAATCAAAATGTAAAAGCTTTTTATTCATTACATAAAGATACCTTTACTTTTTTAGAAAGATTAAACTTTAGTTTGTCAAAGGTTACTAAATTGGTATTGGTTGATACTCGAGATATAAATAGAATTGGAAAATTGTCTCAAATAAATTTTAATAATATTCAATTGGATGTTTACGATCATCACGAGCATGCAGATTTACCAATAAAGCCTAATTTTGAGTTATGTGAACAGATAGGCGCAACAACCACTCTACTTGTAGAAGAAATTAAAAAAAGCCAAGTTGAATTAACTCCCCTTGAAGCTACAGTAATAGCCATGGGAATCTATGAGGACACCGGTAATTTAACTTTTTCTGGAGTTACTTCTCGAGATGCATATGCTGTGGCTTGGTTATTAGATCAAGGTGCAGATGTTGATACAATTCAAGATTATGTAACTTTTACTTTGACTAAAGCTCAAAAAGATATGTTTGATGAGTTGCTATACAATACTGAGTATTTCCGCATAAATCAGTACGATATCGGAATATCACTAACTTCTCAAGAAGATTATCTAAGTGGAGCCGCAGCTTTAGTTCATAAATTAATGGAAGTTGAAAATGTGGATCTGTTCTTTATCATTGTTCAAATGGGGAAAAGAGTCTTTGTTATCGGGCGCAGCCGGAGTGAAGAAATAAATATCGTCACTTTATTACAACCTTTTAATGGAAAAGGACATCCCCAAGCTGCCTCAACTGTAATAAAAAACGGAGATCCTGAAAATATTAGAATCCAATTGCTAGAATCACTTCAGTTGCGCTTACCAGTACCTTTAACTGCTAATACTATAATGTCTACTCCTGTTAAAACTATAGCTTCTGACACAACTGTAGACGAAGCAGACAGGCTATTACATAAATATGGACACAACGGTTTACCTGTAATTGCTGAAAACAATAGTGATCAAAATTCAGGTAAATTAGTCGGGATGATATCACGCCGTGACATTGAAAAAGCTAGACATCATGGGTTTGGACATTCATCTGTCAAAGGATATATGTCCCAAAAAGTATTGACAATTACGCCACAGACCCCCTTGAAAGAAATACAGCATCTAATGGTTTCGAATGATATTGGCAGATTACCAGTTTCAAATA
>CAZKUS010000120.1:0-6396 GCA_964556025.1 uncultured Clostridia bacterium
ATTTTATAGGAGTGTCTACAGTGATAACGGAACAACAGATTAATCAAACAGAGGAACTAGCTAAGTTTACCTCACAAGTATATAAAAAAATGTATCAAGAATTATCTACTTCACACCAAGAGATTCAACCGATAATAGAGCATCTGCTTAATCGTAGAGGGAAATTTTTAAGACCTACTTTGGTTTATTTTACAGCCAATTTAAACAATGACTCTATATCACAACCGATTGAAGTAGCCACAGCTTCTGAAATTATCCATTTAGCTTCATTGGTACACGATGATATCATTGACAATTCTGATTACCGTAGAGGACAAGAATCTATCAATCATAAATGGGGAACTAAATCCGCTGTTTTAATCGGTGATCATCTTTTTTCCAGAGCTTTTTCACTATTGACAAATTTATCGTCTACAAAAGTATTAAAAACTTATACAGATGCTATTAGTAAGATGTGCCAAGGCGAATTACTGCAATTGTCTCACTGCTATCACAGTACTATCTCGGAACAAAAATATCTAGAAATTATTGATCATAAAACAGCTTCCTTGATAGCAGCTAGTTGTGAATCAGGGGGGTTATTGACAGAATGCTCCACCGATAAATTAAATGAACTGTCTCAATTTGGTTTACACCTAGGAAGAGCTTATCAAATTATTGATGACCTCAAAGACATCACATCAGTAAATTTAGGTAATGATAAGCCTGCTAAGAAAGACATCTGTCAAGGAATTGTAACTCTACCTTTTATTTATCTGATTCAAGATAAACCACAGGTAAGCAAGCAGCTCCAATATTTATGGACTAATGGTTCCACAGATGATAGTTTCAATAGACTGTATAACACATTAATTAATTCAGGCAAACTTCACCATTGTCTACACAAAGCCAGAAGAGAGTTGGAATCTGCCCACAGATGTTTGGAAAATATTTCAGATTATAGCTGTGACTTATCTAATCAAAATACATCTCAAGCTTTTTTAAGCTTGTTAATTAAAAAATTAGAGAATAAGTTAAAGAATTTTCATGATGAACTATCAAATCACCCCCATTTTTCGAAACAATTTACATAAAGAGTACAAACTATAGGCATGTTTTCCTCCCAAAACTAGTAATTCGTCCTTCAATTCCTGCATATTTTGTCTTTCAATTTTTGGGTCTGATAAATATATAGCCAATAATCCATTGATAATAGTATGATGGAAACTGGCATCTGTTAATTGATCAGCTCTTTTGTACGCCTTTGATGTAATATACCCAATTCTATTCAAAACTTCTCCTCTATTTGAATAAAAAGATACAAAGTTCAAATCTCCTTCATTCCTATCTTCTTCTTGATCAATCAAATAATCCAATAATATATGTAAACTGCACACCCAAGGAAAATAACACTTCAGTAAATTATCTTTTTCTGTTACAGGTATTTTCCCTTTAGCTATTAATAATAGAACAAATACTGTCAAAGTAGAACCAGCAGCACAAGAAAATTCCCACCATTTCAAATCTTTTATTTCATTACTAACAGGAGATTTGTAAGAGTAGATATTGTACCAACTAGTCAATTTATGTGTTCTTAAACTGGAATGAATGTGTTTAAATACTTGTAGCTCTGTATATAATTTCGTAAAAAAAGCCATATCATAAATTGTTTTGTGAATATATGGCATCACGATTAATTGTCTACGACAAGTAGTAACTAATTGCTGTAAATACCCAGCATCTCCATCCCAGGGGGATAGTGAATAGTATTTTGTTGAACTAATATCGGTCTCTTCGAGACTGTAAAACACGTCATGCATAGCAAGGTGTAACCTTGCAAAAGATTCATCACTGTAAAATCCGGACCGATCACATAAATTATCTAGAAAATCACTAATAGTTTGATAAGCTACTATAAATTTAGCTATATCTTGATCAAATTCCCCTCTAAATCCTGAGAAAAAACTGCCTCCTTGACAGTGAAATTTTTTGTTTTTTATACTAGCTAACCCTTGTTGTTTTAAAAATTCACTTTCCGCTCGAGAAATTTTGTCTTCCCAATCAGCCAGTTCTTTACTTACAAAAGGAAGTATTTTTAGTAACACTGGCAGCAAAGAACGGGTCTTAATTGTAACAGTCATATTTCGCCCCCCACAAAAAACCTGCTGCTTATTAATATAACCTAAGACAGCAGGTTTAACACGTACATGACTTAAAATTTAGCTTGTATAAGTAAATGTTGATAGCAATAAAAATAATAATTGAACGAATTATCTACTATTTAAAAACGATGTTATTATTTATAATTCAGGTTTGCAAATAATCTCATGGAGTTTTGTTTTGAAAAAATCTTTTCCATGAACTGGACTGATAACTACTGCTGCATCAACGCCCCAACCAGTTCCTCCTATAGCAATCACCTTTTCACCATGAGGAATCATTCCAGCATCTAAAGCCATAGTGGATATTTCGAATGTAACCTTTACCCCTTGACCAAAACATCTTAAAGTAGCAGATATAATCCCTCCGGGATACAACCCCCCAAATTCATTAGTTATAGCCCTTTCCACATTTGCAAATAAATGAGTAGTAGTCAAAAGCTTCACTTGTTGTTCAGACAGTTTTTTTCGCATTTCGTCAGGCATCTCATCATATCCCGGTTCTTTAAAACCAACATGATGGGTAACACAAACCACATTGGATTCCATCCCTTTCAATTTTTCTACCAAATTAAGGGCTGTTTCTCCTGAATTGGAAGAAATCACATAGTTTGATATCCCCAATTCGTGACCTTTTTCAACTGCTAATTCTACAGTTTTATCCGAATTCTCTTTTCCCGGCTTTTCAAAAATATACAAAGAATCCCTCCTCAAAAGCTTATCTAAAATAAATTTTACATAGCTTCTGGTGCTTTCACTCCTAAAATCCCCAAACCATTTGCTAACACTTGACGTACTGCATCTATAAGTAGTAGTCTAGCTTTTTTAACCTGCTCTGTCTCATTTAAAATAGGACAGTGATTGTAAAATCGATTAAATTCCCTAGCCAAATCAAGTAAATATCTGGCAATTATATGAGGTTTATTTACATCTCTCGCTTTTTTAATACTATCGGAAAAACCAGCTAAAATCTGCACCACCTGTTTTTCATATTCAGTATTGAGGTATTCCATAAAATCATCACTGTACTCTGGCGTGACTCCAGCCTTTCTCAATATACTGCAAATTCTGGCATGGGTATACTGAAGGTAAGGGGCTGTTTCACCATTAAAGTCGAGAATCTTATCCCAATCAAAATTAATCTCTTTAACTCTATCATTACTCAAGTCTCCAAATATTACGGCTCCTACCCCCACAGTTTCAGCAATTTCTTCTTGATTTTCTAAGTCTGGATTTTTTTCTTGAATAACGTTCCAAGCAAGCTCTTTAGCTTTGGAAAGTACATCTTCTAAAAATACCATGTTTCCTTTGCGAGTTGACATTTTACCTTCTTGGAATCTAACCAGTCCAAAAGGTACATGTTCCATATTCTGTGCCCACTGACACCCCATTTTATCTAAAACATGAAACATTTGTCGAAAATGAAGCTCTTGGTCTGCACCAACTACGTATAAAGCTTTATCAAATTGATAATTATCATGACGATAAAAAGCCGCTGTCAGATCTCTAGTTATGTACAATGTAGCTCCATCTTGTTTTTTTAATAAACAAGGCGGCATATCTTGTTCTGATAAATCAACAATCAATGCTCCTTGGCTATGTTCTGTTATTCCTGAATCTTTAATTCTTTCAACAGTATCTTTTAATTTATCGTTGTAAAATGCTTCACCTTTATAGCTATCAAAATGAACTCCTAGCTTCTGATAAATACGATCAAATTCTTGTAAACTTAAATCTTTGAATCTTTTCCACAATTCAACAGCAGTAGAATCTCCTTGTTCTAGTTTTCTAAACCAATGACGTCCTTCATCTTTTAACTGTGGATCCTGTTCTACCTTGTCATGGAAGTCAACATATAATTCGTACAAGTACTCAATAGGATCCTCTTGTAACTTCTCTTCATCACCCCATTTGACATAAGCTGCTATCATATTGCCAAATTGAGTACCCCAATCACCCAAATGATTTATTCTTTCCACCTGATAACCTAGAGTTTCATAAATATTAGCTAAACAATTGCCTATTACAGTAGAACGTAAATGACCAAATCCAAAAGGTTTGGCGATATTAGGTGAAGAAAAGTCTATAACCACTGTTTTCCCAGAACCTTCATTATCACAGCCGTATTCACTACCTTGACGACTTATTTTTTCCAAGGTTTCTCGGTTCAGAACCTGGGTATCACATGTAAAATTTATATAAGGTCCTTGAGCTACAATTGAACTAAAATAATTATCTCCTCCTATATTCGCCACTATATCACTAGCAATTTGGGCCGGATTTTGTTTTCTGATCTTTGCCAGTTTAAAACAGGGAAAGGCAAAGTCACCTAGATTTTTATCAGGAGGAATCTCAAGATAATTCTTTATTTCATCTTTGTCCATTCCCGTTTCTTCACTAAGTAATTCTGCAATCCTCTTTCGAAAAGCTTGCATGAATAACCCCCATTTCTCTTTAGATTAGATTTTCAGCTTATAAATTATGTACATTACAAATCATCACTTCTAAATCGATTTGCAGTAGTAGATGTCATGACTTATTATATCTCATATCTACTGCATCAACAAGCTACTCGGTAAATTTCACTGCCTATTGTTTTGACAGAAATAGTATTTATGATGTATTCTTAATTGATAGTTAATGATAGGCGCTGTTATATTCAGCTATCAACATTCAACTTTAACACAGCCTAATAATAAATTTATCCAACAAGACTAGCTAAATTATGTATTTTTGTATTATAATGTTAACCGCTAAAAATGTTATTATGAAATAATATTTTCACATTGAGGAGTGATATAATGACTAATAAAAAAGATTCAACAAATCCAGCTCCTGTGTATGTTGTAGGCCATAAAAATCCAGACACTGATTCAATATGTTCTACTATAGCTTATAGCACTTTAAAAAATAAGTTGTCCTCTAATCAAAATTACCAAGCTGTTAGAGCAGGAGAAATAAATAAAGAAACTCAATTTGTACTGAATTATTTAAATGTACAGCTGCCACCATTGATGAAAGATGTTAGATCAAGGGTGGCAGATATATGCAATCAACAACCCGCCACTATTAATGCCGAAACTTCAATAAACGATATCTATTTTCTAATCAAACAACGACACACCAAATCCTTTCTAGTAGTTGATAAAGACCAAAAATTACAAGGACTGGTTACCATGGGAGATATTGCCATTAAACTAATGGATGAACTTGAAAGTGATTCACTCGGTCCTATCAGCTTTGATGAACAAAATCTAGTTAAAATTTTACGCGGTAAATTGATACATTTAGGCACTAACCAACCAGTAACTGAGAAAATCTTAGCTGGTGCAATGAGCCAAGAGACTTTACCATCATACATATCACCTGGAGATGCCGTTATTTTAGGTGATCGCGAAGAAGCTCAAATCAACTGCCTAAATGCCGGCGCTAGATGCTTAATTTTAACCGGAAATAGTCAGCCGACAGAAAAGGTTTTAAATTTATCCAACAAAAAAGGTAGAACCATAATTTCAAGTCCTTATGATACTTCTAAATGTGTGAGATTATTAACTATGGCTATTCCTGTTAAAAATTTCATGAATACAGATAATATGGTATTTTTTTACAATGATGATCTCACCGACGAAGCAAAAAATGAAATGTTATCAACTAGATATAGAAGTTATCCAGTCTTAGATCATACTGGTACGGTAATAGGCACTGTTTCTCGACAAGATCTTCTGGGATCAGGTGGTAAACAGATTATACTTGTAGATCACAATGAAAGCGAACAAGCTGTTTCTGGTATAGAAGAAGCTGATATTGAAGAGATTATTGATCATCATAAACTCGGTGACCTTTCTTCTGCAGAACCTATTTTTTTCAGAAACGAGCCGGTAGGTTCTACTGCTTCGATAATTACTAAGATTTATAGCGAACACGGATTAGAACCTGATAAAACAACTGCCGGATTGCTATTATCTGCAATTTTATCTGACACAGTTATGTTAAAATCTCCGACTTGTACTTCCTTAGATAGAGAATTGGCAGATTATCTCAGTAATTTAAGTGGGTTAGATATCAATAAATTCGGTAAAGAAATGTTCAGAAGAGGTGCTGAAATCATTGAAGAAGATCCTATGTCCGTAATCACAAAAGATTTTAAGGAATTCAATTTTAGTGATAAGAAGGCAGGGATAGGGCAGATGAATGCAATAGACTATCAAGATGTCTATCCTTTTATCTCTAAGCTGCAATCACAAATGAAAGATTTACT
>CAZKUS010000121.1:0-6362 GCA_964556025.1 uncultured Clostridia bacterium
CCTGGCGCTAACCGGCCCTATAGGGCTTATTGTATTAGCTATAGTGGGAGGTGATGGGGATGTCCCGATTGAAAAATACTGCTTCGAGTGACACAGACAGTCGAGTAAAGATAGAAAATTTTATAAGTTCACCGAACGTACTAGGTACAGCTTTAGCCTATTCTATTTCGTTGTTAGTATTTGTACTTTCAAGCTTACTTTTTGCTTACACGCCTTTACCAGAAACTGTTTTACCCTATTTAACTTATTTAACTAGTATTGTCAGTGTATTAGTAGGAGGCATTTATGCCGGGGGTAAAACAGGACATAAAGGTTGGAAAAATGGTGGTATAATTGGTATTCTGTATTTCGTAGGTTTGTTTTTATTGAGTTTCTTTTTAGGAGTACAAATAGTATTCGGATTACAGTTGTTTGCTAGAGCTGTATTGGCTTTTGTAATAGGTGCCATTGGCGGTATTATCGGTGTAAACCTCAGATGAATTAGCAAATAAATTAGCGCTTCTTAGGAAAAATAATAGTAGGCTTTTTTTCAGCCGGGTGGTCCCCGGCTTGTTTATTATAGTTAAGTGATACCCCTTGACCGTTTAAGAATATCAAAGTAAAATATTAGCAGGGTATAGTAAGTATAAATTGAAATGGAGGTATTAAATTGGCCGAACAAGTTACTAAGGATATGACAATCAGTGAAGTTCTGAAAAAGGATCCCAAAACAGCTGAAGTTTTCATGAAATATGGAATGCATTGTTTAGGCTGTCCTTCCGCTTCTGGTGAAACTGTGGAGCAGGCTGCTACGGTACACGGAGCCGATGCGGACAAATTGTTGGATGAGTTGAATAAAGCTCTCCAAGCAGAATAAAGACGAATTAAAGTTAAAGGCCTACTTTGTTTGTAGGCCTTTTCTTGACATTGACTAACATATTTAAATTTAGGTGCTGTTATTTGACTTTAATCCTATTGTTGGATCGTTAAGATGTACTATTAACCCTACACAAAATTTGTTCAATCGAAGAGCTCAACTATCAACATTCAACTTTAACAGAGTCAAATTAAACATATTAATTTTTACTTAAGGGAGGGATTATTATGCAACAGATAAAGATTATTTCTTATGGATCACAAAATACCAGTAATACTGGATGTGGTGAATGCCAAGCTTCTTGTCAATCTGCTTGTAAAACGTCTTGTACTGTAGGGAATCAAGCTTGTGAGAATACCAGATAATTATTCAAGAGAATTATTATAGTATTTTTTTATTTTGATTATATTTTATTATATTCTATTCTATAGTTGATAGTTCTAAAATTAATACTCTATAACTATCAACATTGTATTTTAATTGAATTTAGATATTGTTTTTTAAAAGGAGTAAAAGATAATGAGTGTTAACATGATACCAATGATACATAGATTTAGTTTAAATGACAGTTATTTTTTATTCGATACTAATTCGGGAGCACTAATGCAAATTAGTGGTACTTGTTATGAATTATTATCTGGTGTTGAATCTGCCCAACTCGAATTTGAAAGTAATGGAGATTTTTCTGTGTTTTTACAGCAAAATAGACAGCAATTACAACATTATAGGCTGGAGCATGATTTAGCAGCAGCTGTGAGCGAATTAGAATATTTGAATCACCAAGGGATAATATTTTCGGAACTGACATTAAACTGTTCGGATATGGTTTTTAATAACACTGGTGTAAAAGCTTTGTGCATTCATCCAGTGCACGATTGCAATATGAATTGTAGTTATTGTTTTGCCGAGGGAGGTTCTTACAGTCAACAAACCTCATACATGAGCTCTGACACAGCAAATGCAGCAGTTGATTTTCTAATTAATAAATCAGGGAACCGCAAGAATCTAGAGATAGATTTTTTTGGTGGAGAACCACTACTTAATTTTCCTGTGATTGTAGATACAGTGAAATACGCCCAAAAACGTGCTAGAGAAGCTGGTAAAACTTTCAAATTTACTGTAACAACTAACGGCCTTGCACTATCTGAAGAGATCATGGATTTTTTAGTTTATTATAGATTTGCATTAGTATTTAGTTTAGATGGTAGGCGTGAAATTCACGATACCTATCGAGTGGATATGTCGGGAAATGGTACTTATGATAAAATAGTCCCCAAATTTAAAAAAATGGTTTCCAAGATGCTTGCATCGGGATACAAAGAGTATTATATAAGGGGCACATATACTGGGGAAAATTTAGATTTTGCTAATGATGTTTTTAGTATAGCTGATAAAGGTTTTGAAAGAATTTCCTTAGAACCGGTTACTAATGCTCATGGTTATTCAAATCAGATTACCTCAACAGATCTTCCTAAAATCAAATCAGAATACACGAAAATTGTGAAAGCCAGTATAGATAGAACTAAAAATCCAGATAAAATAGGATTTGACTTTTTTCATTTTAATGTCAATTTAGAAAATGGACCTTGTACTCAGAAAAAAATAACAGGATGTGGTGCTGGATTTGAGTATTTGGCTGTTGATCCAGCAGGTAATTTGTTCCCCTGCCATCAGTTTGTAGATATTGATGAATATTTTATAGGTAATGTTGTAAATGAAGACCAATTAAATGAGAATATATCTCAAAAGTTGCAGAACGCCAATCTTACAACCAAAATTGAATGTGCTCGTTGTTGGGCCAAATTCTTGTGTGGTGGTGGATGTCATGCTAATTCCATAAATTCAGGTGGTTCTCTTTATTTTGTTAGTAACTTGGATTGTAGCATAAAAAAATTACAATTTGAACATGCCTTGTACAAGAGGGCACATAATATCGAGTAGTAAAAAAGGAGATATTATCATGGGAACAGATCTATTTAATTATAATATGGAATCGAAAAAATTTTTCGACTCTCCTTTGGCTGATCGTATGCGTCCTGATAGCTTAAGTGGTTTTGTCGGTCAACAAAATATACTAGGTCCAGGTAAATTACTCAGAAGAGCAATAGAAGCAGATCGGTTGAGCTCTATTATTTTGTACGGACCACCTGGGACGGGAAAAACTACCATTGCTAAAATTATCGCTAAAAATACCGATAAATATTTTTATCAGCTCAATGCTGTTACCAGTGGAGTAAAAGATTTACGCGAAATAATAGATAAAGCCAAAGAATTGAGAAGTTATTATAATAAAGGAACTATTATGTTCATTGATGAGATACACCGCTTTAATAAAAGTCAGCAAGATGCTTTACTCCCTTTTGTTGAGGATGGCACGATTGTATTGATTGGGGCTACTACTGAAAACCCCTATTTTACAGTTAATAATCCCTTAATATCTAGATCGCAAATATTTAAATTAGAACAGCTTAATGAATTTGAAATGAAGAAGCTACTAAATCGGGCTATACAGGACCCGGAAAAAGGTTTAGGAAATTATAAGGTAGAGATTGACCATAATGCCTTAAAACATTTGATAAATGCCAGCAACGGAGATGTAAGAATTGCTCTAAATGCTTTAGAATTGGCTGTATTAACTACAATTCCCGACCAAGACAATATTAGACGTATAAACCTAGATGTGGCAGAACAATCTATTCAAAGAAAAGCGGTTTACCATGATCGTGATGGTGATTATCATTATGATGTAATTTCTGCTTTTATCAAATCTTTGCGGGGTTCAGATCCTGATGCTGGTCTGTTCTGGCTAGCTAAGATGTTATCAGCAGGGGAGGACCCGCTTTTTATAGCACGAAGAATGCTGATATTTGCCAGTGAAGATATAGGAAATGCTGATCCTGGAGCTTTACAGCTAACTCTATCTGTTTATCAAGCCGTAGAGAGATTGGGAATGCCTGAATGCAGACTGAGCTTAGCACAAGGAGTTACTTACTTGGCTTCTGCTCCAAAAAGTAATAGCAGCTATAAAGGATTGCTTTCTGCTTTATCTGATGTAGAACAAGAGAATCAGGGTAATGTTCCACAACATTTGCGTGATGCGCATTATAGTGGTGCAGATAAATTAGGACATGGAAAAGGGTATTTATACCCTCATAATTATAATGATAATTTTGTGGAACAGAGCTATTTGCCACAAGAATTGCAAGCTAAAATATACTATCAACCTACGGAAAACGGGAAGGAAAGTCAAATTAAAAACCACTTAAACAGTTTATGGGCTAAGCGTGGTGAACAAGATGAGTAAAAGAGTTCTAGTGGCTATGAGTGGTGGAGTTGATAGCTCTGTAGCCGCTTTACTATTAAAACAACAGGGATATGATGTTGTGGGTGCACATATGAGAATTTGGTATAGAGAAGAAGATGAAGAACTACATGAACAGAATGTAAAAGGGTGCTGTTCTCTTGCTGCTGCTCACGATGCTCAAAGAGTAGCGGATAAATTAAATTTTCCATACTACGTTCTTAACTTTAAGCAATCTTTTTACGAATATGTAGTTAAAGATTTTATCCATGAATATTTAAATGGCAGAACACCTAATCCTTGCATTGCTTGTAATCGCTTTATTAAATGGGAACAATTTTTACAAAAAGCTTTAGCTTTAGAGTGTGATTATATTGCGACAGGCCATTATTCTCGTATTATCTATGATTCTGATTGTAGTAGATACTTGCTGTATAAGGGAAAAGATGAGAGTAAAGACCAGAGTTATATGTTGTCACAATTAACTCAAGAGCAACTGGCAAGGACAATATTCCCATTAGGGGATTATCAAAAGGATAGAATTAGAAAAATTGCAGAAGAGAATGATTTGATTGTGGCTGATAAGCCCGATAGCCAAGAAATCTGTTTTGTTCCCAATAATAATTATGGTGAGTTTTTAAGCTCTATAGTGCCGGAACATATCAATCCTGGTCCCATAGTCGATATTGAAGGAAATAAGTTAGGTGAACATAAAGGAATTGCTTTCTATACGATTGGCCAAAGAAGAGGGCTAGGCATTTCTTTGGGTAAACCAGTTTATGTGATAGATATAGATACTGACAGTAATGCCATTATTGTAGGTGATAAAGAATTATTGTACTCTGAAGGCTTAATAGCTGAAGATGTCAATTTGATTGCATGGAATAGTTTACATAAAACTGTTGATATAGAATGTAAAATAAGGTATAATTTTCAAAATGTTCCCGCTAAATTGTATCCATATCCATATCAAGATATAAACTTATATCAAGGTCAAGACCAAGACCAAAATCAAAACCAAGACCAAAATCAAAACCAAGATAAATTATTAGTGAAATTTAAACAACCTGTATCAGCGGTAACACCGGGGCAAGGTGTGACTTTTTATCAAGGTGATATGGTTGTAGGTGGTGGCACTATTTCACAAGCTTTGAAAAAAACTCAATAGCTCCATTGTCCTCTGCTTGAATAAACTTCGCCTCCAGGAGAAATACTAATGTTACAGAGAACTTTACTAAGTTTTGCTCAAGACAAACTGGAGGGGTTTTTATGGTTAGTTATTGTCCTGCTTGTCAAAGTGTCGATGTGGGAAAAGTTGGAGCAAACCAATATTTTTGCTGGCACTGTTGTGTAGAGTTCAGAATGACGGGTAAAAAACGATACAGGCTGTATAGTATTGAAGATGATGGTACACTTACTTCTTTAGACGAATTTTAACTACATACAAAGGAGCTGAAAACCTGTGTTTGGTGGAGGATATATTCGTGGCTTGTTTACAGGTGGAGTTGCTGGGATTTGTCTAGGACTTATAGTTGCAGCTAGATCAAATACTTCCGGTGATATGCCCACTAATCGTGAAATGGCATCTAATTTTTACTCAAATCGTAGAAATATGGTAAGAAATGATCACCAGATATATCCCATGAAGTAGGTAAGATAAGGGAGTGGGGAAACTGATATGAAATCTGAAGAACGCAGTTTGATGAAAAGAGTAGCACTGGCCACTGTGTCGGTGCTTGCTGTGATAGTATTTTTCTGGTTTTTATACGAATTATTATCTACAGCAGTTTTTTTTAGTGGACAAATCAGAAATTTTTTATTACCTTTTATTTTCGCATTTCTAGTTGCCTATATTTTGAAACCAGTGGTAGATTATTTAGAAACACAAAAAATACCACGAATTATTGCTGTACTACTTTTGTATGCAGTGATCGGTGGGTTTTTTGTATTTGTAGGAACTAGAGCATTTCACACAATTATTAATGAAATCCAAAAATTGATAGCTGTAGCTCCAGAGTACGCTGATGATATAGAAAATATAATATGGCAGATAGAAGTTTGGATTGAACAACAAGATATACCAGTAACAGTTACTGAAACTATAAGAGAAAATGTTGTGGAAATAGAATCTAGATTGACAGAATACCTAGACAGAATAGTAGATGTGGAAAGTATATTAGCAATAGGAACTGATATTTTTGGACA
>CAZKUS010000122.1:0-6346 GCA_964556025.1 uncultured Clostridia bacterium
TTTGACATGTAAATACCTCCTTAGTCATATCTCTCACAGAGTTCAATTAAGGTACCACCTGTGCTTTTTGGATGTACAAAAGCTATTTTGGCACCACCGGCACCGTATCTCGGTTGTTCGTCAATCAATCTCACACCTTGTGCTTTCAAGTCTTCTAAGCTATTATTAATATCTTCAACCCGTAAAGCAATGTGTTGAACACCGGGACCTTTTTTGTCTATAAATTTATTTACAGGACTATCTTCAGTAGTTCCTTCCAATAATTCCAATTTAGATTCTCCCACTGGAAGAAAAGCCACTCTCACTTTTTGCTCTTCAACTTCTTCAGTTCCAGCGGCAGAAATATTTAGATAATTTTCATAGAAATTCAAAGCTTCTTCCAAATCTTTAACAGCTATACCTATATGATCAATCTTACCAATCATGAACTCACCCCTTTACTGACATTTTCCTCAATAAAATCAATTATCTCTTGACTGGTGGCTCCCGGATTAAATACTTCTGCAATCCCCTGTTCTTTCAAATAGGGGATATCTCCTTCAGGTATAATCCCTCCACCAATAACCAAAATATCTTCGGCCTCTTGTTCTTTAAGCAAAGATACAGTTTTAGGGAACAACTCATTATGTGCTCCAGACAGACAGCTAAGAGCTAGTACGTCTGCATCTTCCTGCATGGTAATAGAAACTATCTGTTCCGGTGTCTGACGCAACCCAGTATAAATAATCTCCATACCTGCATCTCTCAAAGCTCTAGCTATAAATTTAGCTCCTCTATCATGACCGTCTAAACCAGGTTTTGCCACTACAACTCTTATAGGTGCCAAGGTTAACATAACCTCCTTTTATGTTACTTTTAAATATAGCTATCTGCTTCATATTCTCCAAAAACATCTCTTAAAGCTCCACATATTTCTCCTAAAGTGGCATATTCTTTTACTGACTCGATGATAAACGGCATTAAATTGTCATCTCCTGAAGCAGCTTGTTTGAGTTCTGATAACTTTTTGTCAACTATGTCATTATTTCTTTTTTTACGCAACTGCTCGAGCTTAGTTTTTTGGTCTTCTGAAACACGCTCATCAACTTTATGAGTAGTCAGATCTAATTCTTCATCAACTTGATACTCATTTAACCCCACTATCACTTGGTCCTTTTCTTCCACAGCCTTTTGCCATTCGTAAGCACTATCCTGAATTTCTTTTTGGATAAAGCCTTGTTCAATAGCTTTAGGTGCACCACCCAAATCATCTATTCTATTAATTAATTCTTGAGCTTCTTGTTCCAATTTATTGGTAAGATTTTCAATGTAATAACTACCACCCATGGGGTCAGCAGTATCCGCTACTCCGCTCTCATGGGCAATGATTTGTTGTGTCCTAAGAGCAATTTGTACAGATTCTTCTGTAGGAAGTGATAATGCTTCATCTCTTGAATTAGTGTGTAATGACTGTGTTCCACCTAATACGGCAGCAAGAGCTTGCATGGTAACTCTAACAATGTTGTTGTTAGGCTGTTGTGCTGTTAAAGTACATCCCGCCGTTTGAGTGTGAAATCTCATTTTCATGCTTTTAGGATTTTTAGCTCCATATCTTTCTTTCATCAATTTTGCCCACAGTTTCCTGGCTGCTCTGAATTTAGCCACTTCTTCAAAAAAGTCTAAATGGGAATTAAAGAAAAAAGACAATCTTGGAGCAAAATCATCAATATCCATACCAGCTTCTAAAGCTGCATCCACATAAGCCAAACCATTAGCTATAGTAAATGCAATTTCTTGAATAGCCGTACTACCCGCTTCGCGAATATGATAACCACTTATACTAATCGTATTCCATTTAGGTACTTCTTGACTACAGTATTCAATTATATCTGTGATCAATCTCATAGAAGGTTCTGGAGGAAAGATATATGTTCCTCTGGCAACATATTCTTTGAGAATATCATTTTGGATAGTTCCACCCAATTTTTCTTTAGGTATACCCTGCTTTTCTCCAATAGCAATGTACATGGCTAAAAGGACGGCTGCCGGAGCATTAATCGTCATAGAAGTACTTACTTTGTCCAGAGGAATTTTATTTAACAAAATCTCCATATCCTCCAAGGAATCAACTGCAACTCCTACCTTTCCCACTTCTCCGTGAGCCATTTCATGATCAGAGTCATAACCGATCTGTGTTGGCAGGTCAAATGCTACACTAAGGCCTGTTTGTCCTTGATCAAGCAAGTATCTAAAGCGATTATTCGTTTCTTCAGCCGAGGCAAAACCGGCATACTGGCGCATAGTCCAGAATTTACCACGATACATTGTGGGCTGTACTCCACGGGTAAAAGGATATTCACCTGGGAAACCCAAGTCTTCCATATAATCGGTCTCATTATCTAGAGGGGTATAAACTGTGTCCACAGGTAAATTAGAGGCTGTTGAAAATTGCTCTCTTCTTTCTGGAAACCGATCTAGGGTCTTTTGAAGTGTTCCATCTTTCCATTCTTGAAATTTCTGTTCTAACTCTTCGTGTCTCTTATCATTGGACAACAATATCCCTCCTAAAAAAATTTTCAAGCTATATTCAAGTTAATATTAAATCTTAAATTGCAATATCAGATTTAAACAACTTAGAATGGCGATCTGTGCCAGACCGACATTCTAAGTTTAAAAAACTAATTTAGCCAACCTCTGATTTTCATGGCATTAGATAATCTTTGAATTGCCACTAAATATGCTGCTGTTCTCATATGCACTTCATAACCCTCTCTAGCTCTGTAACAATTCTTAAAAGCACTTACCATCATTTCTTCCATGCGACTGTTTACTTCTTCCTCAGTCCAATAAAAATGCTGTAAGTTTTGTACCCATTCAAAATAACTAACTGTTACTCCTCCGGCATTGGCGAGAATATCAGGAATAGTTAGAACTCCCTTTTCGTACAAGATTTTATCAGCATCAGGAGTAGTTGGACCATTTGCCGCTTCAGAAATTATTTTAGCTTTAATATCACCGGCATTTGCCTGGGTAATTTGATTCTCCATAGCAGCGGGGATTAATATATCACAATCAAGCGTTAATAACTCATCATTGGTAACATGCTGAGACTCGGGATAATCTTTAACTGATCCAGTCTCATCTTTAAAGTTTTCCAAGTCGTAAGGATCTATACCATTGCTATTGTAAATTCCTGCAATAGAGTCATTAGTACCAACTATAGTAGCACCCATGTCATAGAGCATCTTTGCAGCTATTTTACCGGCATTTCCAAATCCTTGTACAACTACTCTCATATCTTCCATACTCCAGCCTTGTTCTTGTACAGCCTCGCGAGTGACGTAGACACAACCTCGACCAGTAGCTTCACTTCGTCCCTTTGACCCTCCAACATTCAAAGGTTTTCCTGTTATAAGACCAAAGTTGTTGTATCCTCTAATTTTACTGAACTCATCCATCATCCACGCCATGACTTGAGGATTTGTGTACACATCAGGTGCTGGAATGTCTTTTTCCGGTCCCACAAAATTGGCGACCTTCTTGATAAAACCTCGACTCAATCTTTCTAATTCTCGCTGGCTCATATCTTTGGGATTACATTCTACCCCACCTTTGGCACCACCATAAGGAACACCTACCACTGCAGCTTTAAAGGTCATCCACATGGACAGAGCCTTTGATTCATCCAATTCTACTGTAGGATGAAATCTAAGGCCACCTTTGTATGGTCCTAACACATCACAGTGTTGTGATCTCAATCCACGAAACACTTTGATTGAACCATCATCCATTTTTACAGGAAAAGAGACTTCTAGAACGTTTTGAGGTTGTTTCAATATCTCATAAACTGTAAAATCAATCCCCAACATTTCTACCGCTTCTTTAATCTGCCGCTGTACAATCTGAAACACATTGAGATTTTCCGCCATTGTAAAACCTCCCTAAAATAACTAATAGTGTTCAGTCTAAAATCTTTTAAAAGATTTTAGACACCGTACTGTTCAGCCAGTTGATACCCTTTTAAAAATGCTTCCCAGTTCAGCTCTTCTGTACCTGAGGGCACATATTCAGTTATAGCTTCTTTCATAATTTCTTTAGAAACAACCCCCGTGAAAGAGACAGTAGCTCCCAAAGCTATCATATTTGCTACAATCACTCTGTTAAATTCTTCTTTGGCAGTATCTAAAAATGGGAGCTCACACAAATTTTTGTCATCATTTTCTTGATTAACTTGAAGTCTACTGTCTATTAAAATCTTACAATTCGAGGATAGATCCTGCTGATATTTATGAAAAGCTTCCTCAGTTAAAGTGAGCAAAAAATTTGGATTAGTTACTTCTGGATAGTCTATTTCTTCATCACTGATAATAACTTCAGCTTTACTTGCGCCCCCGCGGGCTTCTGGTCCATAACTTTGTGTTTGAATTACGTTTTTTCCTTCTTTTGTTGCACCTGATGCCAATATGATGCCGGCCAGAATTAAGCCTTGACCACCAGATCCACTCAATCGCAATTCCCATCTATTCATAGGCTCAGCTCCTTTCTCCTCCCTGGACTTTTTTCACCATTTCTGAGTACATATCAGTATACTCAGATAGTTCTTCATTTTTGTATAATTCACCCACTTTAATTTTACCCTGTCTCTTTTCTTCAGGTACTTTATCAAAAGCTTTAGCATTCATGGTATTTTCTTTCTGCCACTTCAACATATCTACTGCTGTTTTCAGATTGTTCCTTCTGCCGTAATAAGTTGGACATTGACTCAACGCTTCCACAAAAGAAAAACCATTGTGATCAAGGGCATCAGTTAACAGTTGAATTAATTGATTTGTATTGGCAGCGGCACCTCTTGCAACATAGCTAGCACCTGCAGCCGAAACTGTATCACACAAATTAAAAGGTTTCTCTACATTGCCGTATGGTGCCGTAGTAGCCACTGAGTCTGTAGGAGTCATGGGTGAGTACTGGCCGCTGGTCATACCATAAATATTGTTATTGAAAACTATGGTAGTAATACCAATGTTCCTCCTGGCTGCATGAATAAGATGGTTTCCGCCAATAGCGGCACTATCACCATCACCTGTCAAAACTATCACATTTAGTTCAGGATTGGCATGTTTTACTCCGGTGGCAAAAGCCAGTGCTCTTCCATGAGTAGTATGCAAAGTATTAAAATCCAAGTATCCAGGAGCTCTGGAAGAACAACCTATCCCGGAAACTATAACTGTATTTTCTTGTTCTAAGCCCACATTATCTACGGCCCTTACCAAACTATTGAGAATAGTTCCGTGACCACAACCAGGACACCAGATGTGCGGAATTTTATCAAGGCGTAAATATTTTCTCAGATGAGTGCTCATTATCCTTCCTCCCTTTCTACAGTCCTTATTATTTGTTCAGGGGTGATCAAATGAGTATCAACACGATTAATACCCGTGACTTTTTTGTTAGTATCAGTACATCTTTCTATTTCTCCAATAATTTGACCCATATTCATTTCAGGTACTACTATGTGATCTACTCTCTGTAGATATTGAGATAATCGTTGATAGGGAAATGGCCAAATAGTTTTTAACCTAATATGACCGACAGTTTTCCCTCTGTCTTGCATTTTTTTACAAGCACTGATAGCTGATCTAGCCACTGATCCGTAAGAAACCATTATTGTATCGGCCCCATCAGGAATATCCACTTCCATATCAGAAATCTCATCAACTGAAGTTTCTACTTTATCGACTAATCGTCTCACTAATTTATCAATAACTTGTGTATTCATATTTGGAAAACCAGTTTCATCATGATGTAGTCCAGTTACATGATATAAGTGGCCTTCTCCAAAGTTTTCCATGGGTGGGATTTGGTCTTCTTCAGGTTGATAAGGTAAATACTTTTCGCTTCCAGTAAATTTCTTGCGGTCAATTATACTGATTTCATCATCAGAAGGAAGTGTTACATTTTCTCTTAAGTGACCTATCACTTCATCTAGTAATAAGATTACAGGAGTTCGATATTTTTCAGCTAAATTAAATGCTTTAATAGTCATATCATAAGTTTCTCTCACAGAGTAAGGTGATAATGCAATCACTGGATGATCACCATGAGTTCCCCACTTAGCCTGCATTATATCTCCTTGAGAAGGAGCAGTGGGACCACCTGTACTAGGGCCACTTCTTTGAACATTTACAACAACACAAGGTGCTTCTGCCATACAGGCATAACCCAAGTTCTCTTGTTTTAGCGAAAATCCCGGACCACTAGTGGCAGTAATGCTTTTGGAACCTGCTAAAGAAGCTCCTACTATAGCCGCCATACTAGCAATCTCGTCTTCCATTTGGATAAACTTGCCACCAAATTTTGGTAGTTCTTC
>CAZKUS010000123.1:0-6279 GCA_964556025.1 uncultured Clostridia bacterium
AAACCGCATAATACGTTCACTTGAAGTTTTATTGCTATCAACATTCAACTTTAACGCAGCCTATATTATAGCAGTTTTAATAAATATAAATATCCTCTCCTCTGAATACAATAGCACAATATTCTTCGTGAAAAAAGCCCCTAAAAGTGAATAAAAAGTTAGATCTAAAATTTTGGCTCTATAAATAACAGCGACTAAAATAAATTTTTGACAATATACTAGTCTTTTATTATAATAATATATACGGTATACCCCTAGAGGGTATAAATTTTGCGAGGTAGGTGATGAGAATGAAAAAATTTGATGAACATGTTACAAAGGTTGTCATAACTGGCTCGGGAGTTGCAGCCAGAAGTGCCAGACATGCATTAGAAGATGTAGAAGGCCACAGTCATTACGATATTACTGTTATTAGAAGAGACGATCATCAAGTAGTGCCGTGTGCTCTTCCCTATACTTTTAATACACTTAAAACAGGACAAATTACCATAGGAGATGAGAGCTGGGAAAAAGTCGGTAGTCGAATAGTAAATGATGAAGTGGTTGAAATTGATAGGGAAAAACAGCAGGTACAGCTAAAAAGTGGTATGATGTTGCCTTATGATAGATTGATAATGGCAACGGGTGCTAGCCCAATAAAACCTCCTGTTCAGGGAATTGAGACTGGAAATGTTGAGTTCGTAGAAAAAAATGCAGATAAAATTGCTTCTATTAAAGAAAAAGCAATATCATCTCATAGGGTTGTAGTAATAGGGGGTGGATTCATAGGAGTGGAGTTAGCTGATGAACTCGGCAAAGCCAGTAAAAGTGAAGTACATTTAATTGAAGCGGAAGATAGACTGCTTCCTAAAGCTTTTGACGAAACTTTTTCCAAGTCTGTGGAAAATGGTTTAACAGATTATGGAGTTAGAGTTCATACAGAAAAATTAGTAAAACAGGTAGGTTTTCCTGAAGACAATGCCGACGAGGAAGATTCCAAATATGAGTTCAGACAAGTCGTTCTATCCGATGGAAGTGAGATTTCAGCGGATTTAGTAATATGTGCCATAGGAGTCGTTCCCAATAATACTTTAGCTAAACAAGCAGGATTGGAAACGGACCCACGAGATGGTGGAGTGATAACAGATGATTTTTATTATACTTCTGATTCTAAAATTCTTGCCTGTGGTGATTGTGTAGCAAAAAGGGATGCTATTACCGGACAAAGTTCTGGAGTTAGATTAGCTTCTACAGCAGCTATGGAAGGCAAATTGGCCGGTTTGAATATAGAGAAAAGACTTATACCTCAAAACAATGGTGTAATTAATTTATTCAGTACCAAAGTCAATGGGGTTGGATATGCGGCAGCTGGCATTACTGAACAGGAAGCAGTAAATAAAGGATACGAAACTATTAGTTTAGAGGGTAAATTTCCGGATCGTCATCCGAGAGCTTTTGATGATACTACGGCAAATTATGTGAAATTGATCTATAGAAAGATGGATGGAGTTTTATTAGGAGGCCAGGCAATGGGTAGTAATAATGTCGGTGAATTTATTAATGCTGTGGGATTGGCTGTTACCCAGAAAATGACCGCATATCAACTAGCTGCGAATCAATATGCTACTCATCCACTTTTAACTACTGGACCTACGGGATATCCGTTGTTAAAACTTTCAGTCGATGCAGTTAAACAGTTGTAGTTAAGAGTTAAATGATTTCAATAAATAGGGAGGGGTATCCTTGTCTACAGTTTCTTATTATATCAAAACTGATAGATCCTCATGGTGGGTCAGGCGTTACGTATGGTTTGTCACTTTGTTAATCGGTATTGGAGGACAGTTTGTACCCGCATTGGGTTTACTGGTACCACCAATTATGGCAGCTCTTATCTTGATGAGTTTGTTTAAAGGTAAATACTGGTGTGGTAACTTTTGTCCCCATGGAAGTTTTTTTGATCAAGTAATAATGCCTATCAGCAGAAATAATAAGATACCTACTATTTTAAAAGCACGTCCATTGATAGCTGCTGTGTTTATATTTTTTATTGCAAATATGTCATTTCGCTTTTGGAATATATTACAACACATGGGCGATGCGCCACTTTGGGAACAAGCTGGATTTGTATTTGCCAATACTTATCTGATGGTATTATTAGTAGGTGGTCTTATTGGTGTAGTAGTAAACTCTAGGACATGGTGTCAGTTTTGTCCTATGGGAACTATGGAAACAATTTTTTATAAACTGGGTAAAAAGCTAGGACTAACTAATCAATATGATGAAAAAGTTACCATTGAGCATCCGGGTCTCTGTCACTCATGTGGTAAATGTGCTAGAGTATGTCCAATGCAATTGGAGCCTTATCGTAATTTCTCCGATAATCATCAGTTTGAGGATGAAAAATGCATTAGATGCTATACCTGTGTAAATAATTGTCCTGCCAGTATTTTGCATATGGTTAGTGAAGAAAAAACTAAGGAAATAAGGGAAAATGTTTCTCTTAAGGGTTTTGAGGAA
This sequence comes from uncultured Clostridia bacterium, assembly GCA_964556025.1. Classification (GTDB taxonomy): domain Bacteria; phylum Bacillota; class Natranaerobiia; order Natranaerobiales; family Natranaerobiaceae; genus Natranaerobius. The sequence continues at coordinate 2,497 of CAZKUS010000123.1, forward strand.
GCTAAATATTATAGTGCCAGAATTAAATCTATTGAAGAATTAACAAAAGAAGTCCGTCAGTATACATTTCAGTTAGAACAACCATCAGAAATGGCGTTTATTCCAGGTCAGTTTCTGTTGGTGGAGATAATGCCAGAAATAGAAATGTACCGCGCTTACACTATTTCCGGTGCCAATAAGGATAATACAGAGGTCAGTGTAACTGTGAAAAAATTGCAAGATGGCTATGGAACTAATATACTTTTTGAAAATTTTAAAGAAGGAGATAGAATCGCCATTAAAGGGCCTATGGGTCAGGAACTGCAAGTTGATCATACCAGTTCTGAATTACTTTTCATTGCCAATGGAATTGGAGTAACACCTTTTGTAGCTACAGTGCAAAAGTTTTTCCAACAAGAAGAAGCAAATGGTGAAAAATATCGCGGAAATGCTACTATGTTGTACGGGGTAAGATATGAAGAGGACCTAGTTTATGATGATTTATTTGAACAAGTAGCTGAAAAACATGACAATTTCTATTACTATAGAATTCTTTCTAGGCCTAGAACAGGAAACTATCCCAAAGGGTATGTGTCTGATTTATTGGAAAACATGGAGATAAAACCTGAGACTAAAGCTTACATTTGTGGTACTCCTAAAATGGCAAAAGACGTGAAACAAATTTTAGCAGATAAGGGAGTGCCATCTGAAAACATTCATTATGAAGATTTCGGACTATAGAAGGTTCGGTTTAAGTTGAATATTGATAGCAATAAAAGAATATACAGCGCCCTACAAAAGATTGATAACTATTACTATTTTGAAATAAAACTTGACTAATTAGTGAAATGCTGTTATATATATAGTAAGAGATTATCCGATTTTTGAAATCGACATATAAAGTACGGATAATTCAATGAGTGTGGCGCAGTATCCTAGTTGGTAACTCTATCTCCGAAGGCGGGCCTAAAAATCCGCTAAAGGGCACATCGATGAATCCTCTGGTGTTGGCTTTTGGCGCCCAGCCGAGGGTCGATGCTGGGGGGGTAGGTAGTCAGGGGAATCCGCAAAGGCATGCGGGTGTATCCTGACTATCGTGGAGACCCAGGTGCGTGGCTTCTAATACCTTTAGGTTTAAAAATCACCGCTACGGCCTGGGGTGTGAACCTGCATGCGGCAGACTCTGTGTGCAGTGTAGCCTGCCTTGAGTGGTGGCGGGGGATGGCTGTTAGCCTGAAACCGTTACTGCAAAAGAGGCTAGGAGATGGAAAGTGCCATTGGAGAAAATCCCTAGGCTGTTCCCAAGTGGAGACAGCGCGGGACTTGAAGTGCAGGCTAAGTGGTGATCTGGCGTCGGTCATAAGGCCGGGACGGCATTAAAGGGAAACCACCGGGATGGCGACACCCGGTTGCCTGTCGGGAAAACCCGCTAGACCTAAAGCCGCAGCATTAGCCCGGGCTGTTGCCACACTCAATTTCAATTATTATCGGGCTACCGTTTCGGTAGTCCTTTTATATTATTTACAATTTTTTTGTAGAAATTACAATAAAAATAGAGGAAAAAGCCAAAAAATGTATAAAATATATATTAGAAACAATTATTGTTTATATTATTTAAATTTCAAGGAGGTGTAAGAACAATTGAATTCTGAATCAAGAAGTTATATAAACATTGCGGCTTTATTACTGGTCCTGCTGGTTAATTTTCTTTCAAACTCTATTCCATTTAATGGTCTTACTCAACAGGACATAAACGATATGTATCCTGTTCTAATCACTCCAGAATCTTATGTATTTTCAATTTGGGGTGTTATTTATCTATTATTAATTGCTTTTGTTATTTATCAAGCTCTTCCAAATTACAGAGAAAATGAATATGTAAAAGGTGTAGGAATATTATTTGCGGTTACTTCACTGTTTAATGTTTTGTGGTTATTTGTATGGCATTATTTACAAATTGGTTTATCTATGATTATGATACTGGCCTTGTTAATTACGTTGATTGTCATCAACAACAAACTTAAATCTTTAAGTGGTGAACAAGGACTCTTAGATTGGTTACTGATTAGGTTACCATTTAGTATTTATTTGGCGTGGGTAGCTGTTGCTAATTTGGCTAATTTCAATATCTTGTTAAATGATTGGGGAATTTTAGGTACGGAAGGAATTGGAGCAACGATATTCACTATCATTATGATTTTATTGGGAGCTGCCGTAGCATTGTATGTATTTTATCGTTGGCGAATGGTAATGTTCCCACTTGTATTTACCTGGGCATTTATTGGAATCGGTGTTCGACATACAGATGAAATTGGATTGTTAACACTTGTAGCTTGGGCAGCTTCTGCAGCCATGTTGTTTTTCTTGGGTTGGATAACAGCTAAAAGTCCGGATATACCACCAATGCGAGATTAATTATCTTTATAGAGGTAAATTCTAAGGCCACAAATTGAAGTGGCCTTTTTTTGATTGGCTTCAGTTTAAGTTAAATGTTGATAGCTGAACTCTTTGATTTCACATCTAATGTTTCGGGTTGGTACATCTAAAACTCCCAAACAGTAGAATTAAAGCTACCTGATCAACTGCTCATCCTTGAGCATGATCAGCAAATAACCTCCTGTTATTTGACTTTAATTCTACTGTTGGATCGTTAAGATGTAATATCAACCCTTCACAAAATTCGTTCAATCAAAGAGTTCAGCTATCAACAACAGAATATAACAGCGGCTTTTGATTAAAACATATGGTATCATAGACATGAAGAGGTGACATATATGAATTGGGAAAATATTGATGATCAATCAATGACAAAGAAAATACTAATGATAGAAGATGAATCTGGATTGATTCAAGTTATCAGTGCTTATTTGCAGCAGGAAGGCTTTACTTTTTATAGCAGTGAGAGTGGTGATAAAGGGTTAGAACTATTTTATCAGGTCAATCCTGATCTGATTATTTTGGATTTAATGTTACCGGGAAAGTCAGGAGAACAAATTGCCAAAGAAATTAGAACCCGTAAAGATACACCAATATTAATGTTGACTGCTAAAGGAACTGAAGAAGACAAACTTACTGGTTTGGGTATAGGTGCAGATGATTATGTGGTCAAACCTACCAGCCCAAGAGAGATTGTAGCAAGAGTTAAAACTATACTTAGAAGATTAGATAAACAAGAAGGTAGAAGTCAGGAGGATATTATAGAATCCGGACCATTGAAAATTAATACTTTATCCAGGGAAGTTTATATGAACGAAGAAAAAATTAGTCTTACTAATACAGAATATGAAATTCTATCCATGTTAGCTCTGTATCCCAAAAAAGTTTTTTCCAGAGAAAATTTAGCTGATGTTATATTTGGTTATTTTTGGGAAGGGGATCCTCGTACAGTTGATACACATATTAAGAATTTACGTAAGAAGATAGAACCCGAACCTAAAAATCCGTCTTATATAAAAACTGTCAGGGGTGCTGGATATCAATTTAACACAAACAAATAGGTATTGTTATACTCTGTTGTTGATAGCAATAAAATTAACTGAACTAACAATAAAAAAATAGAAATGATAAGGTGGTAATTATGTCTTTTTTCAATATGGTGAAGCCAAATAGTATATTTGTTCGACTATTGTTAGCCCTTTGGCTTTTAAGTGCTGGAATACTTTCACTTGTGGGTCTTTACATTAATAGGACAGTGGAGACGGAATTTGCCGACTTAGTAACTGATACTAGAAGGCAGGAATTAGAAGAAATAGTGGTGACAATCTCTGATATCATACAAGGGGAAGAAACACATAGACCTATTGA
>CAZKUS010000124.1:0-1042 GCA_964556025.1 uncultured Clostridia bacterium
TGATGCAACTGGCTATGTCAATGGAATTCTTGATCAGATTTCCCAAACAACGTAAGAAGAAAGGTGATAAATGTGGAGTACATTTTAGGCATAGATACTAGCTGTTATACAACTTCATTGGCAATACTAGATAATGATAATCAATTAATTTCAAGGTTAGAACAGCCACTGCAAGTACAAAGTGGAAAAGGCGGATTAAGACAATCTGAAGGTGTTTTTCAGCACACAAAGAATATTTCACATGGATTCACCAAAGTGCTAAATAAAACTAATTATGATTTTTCGAATAATCTTAAAGCCATAACTGTAAGCGACAAACCAAGACCACTGTCAGATTCATATATGCCAGTGTTTTTGGTGGGAAAATCTCAAGGGGACGTTTTAGGTTCAGCAATGAATTTACCTGTATTTTATGTAAGTCATCAAGAAGGACATATTGCAGCAGGAATTTACGAATTATTGAATAGTATTAAATTAACTGAACTGAACAAGTTTCTGACATTTCACGTTTCTGGTGGCACAACAGAACTATTATTGTGTAGCCCCAAAGAGAATTTTAGTAGCTTTAATATTGAAATCATTGGTGGTAGTAAGGATATAGCTGCTGGCCAGTTAATTGACAGGACGGCGAAAATGTTAGATTTGCCTTTCCCTGGAGGCCCCCATATAGAAAGTTTAGCTGAAAATCGAGGCAGCGAGGATTTAATTAAAGTCCCTGCTTCAGTTACATCTACTCAAGTAAATTTTTCTGGAGCTGAAACTTTTATTAAACGAGCTATAACAGAACAAAAGTATACTTCAGCATCAATTGCTCATGGATTGCAAAATTGTATAGCTATCTCATTAGAGCAAATGCTAAAAAATGCTTTGGATATGTACAATGTTCAAAAAATTTTGTTCGTCGGAGGAGTAATGAGTAATTATTTCATCAAATCTCATTTAATTAATACATGCCCTAGTTCAGTCGAACTATTTTTTTCTTCTCCGGAATTATCAAAAGATAATGCTGTAGGGACGGCATGGTTAGGAAAAAATTATTTGA
>CAZKUS010000124.1:1052-6265 GCA_964556025.1 uncultured Clostridia bacterium
AATGAGTGCAAATTTAATTTCAGGTAAGCAGATTGCTAAAGAGATTCGGTCTGATTTACAAAAAGAAGTTGAAAACTTAGATGAACAAGGAGTTACTCCCCATTTAGCTGTGATTTTAGTGGGTGATGACTCTGCTTCACAAACTTATGTAAATATGAAAGAAAAAACAGCAGGTAAGGTGGGAATAAAATCAACTGTTAAGCGACTACCTTCCAGTGTAGATGAAGATGAATTACTACGTTTAATATCTGAAATGAATAATGATGATTATATTCATGGCATTTTAGTTCAACTACCCTTACCTTACCATATAGATGAAAATAAGGTACTGAACGCAATCGATCCAGTAAAAGATGTCGATAGCTTTCATCCAGTAAATGTAGGAAATCTATTAATCGGTCAAAAAAAATATACTCCATGTACTCCTGCAGGAATCATGAAAATGTTAGAGTGGATAGATTGTGATTTAACTGGTAAGCACGCAGTTGTTATAGGGCGAAGCAATATTGTAGGCAAACCTATTTCATTACTGTTGTTAGAAAAAAATGCTACAGTAACCATGGCGCATTCTCGAACTAAGAATTTAGAAGAGGTAGCGAAATCTGCTGATGTATTAGTTGCAGCAGTGGGAAGGCCTGAAATGATTACAGGTAAGATGGTAAAACCTGGTGCTATTGTAATTGATGTTGGAGTCAACAAAGTTGACGATAAATTGATTGGAGACGTAGAGTTTGAATCTGCTAAAGAAGTGGCTGACTGGATAACTCCAGTCCCAGGCGGCGTTGGTCCCATGACTATTACTATGTTACTTAATAATACAGTACAGGCTGCCAAAGAATGGATCAAAGAACAATAACGGTCTCACAACTGACCAGTTATTTAAAATCTTTATTACTGAAAGATGATAATTTAAAAAATGTCCTGGTGAGAGGTGAAATATCTAATTTTAAACATCACTCATCAGGACATATGTATTTTACTTTGAAAGATGAAGGGGCCAGCCTACGTTGTGTTATGTTTAAAAATAGAAATTGGAAACTTGATTTCCGACCTGAAGACGGTTTAGATATAATAGCTGAAGGTTTTGTAGGAGTTTTTGAACGAGCAGGAGTGTATCAGTTATATGTTGATCGAATGTATACAGCGGGGAAAGGTGATTTACATATAGCATTTGAACAATTAAAAGCTAAGTTACAAGCAGAAGGCCTTTTTGCACAAGAAAATAAACAAAAACTACCTGAATACCCTAATAATATTGCTGTTATAACATCTTCGACAGGAGCAGCAGTAAGAGATATGGCTGTGACAATTAGTAGAAGATATCCACTAGCAAAAATTACTCTCATACCAGCAAGAGTGCAAGGAGAACAAGCCGCTGATGAGATTTCTGCAGGTCTTGGATACGCCAACTCTCTTGATGATATAGATGTAATACTAGTCGGCAGGGGTGGAGGATCCTTAGAAGAAATATGGCCTTTTAATACAGAACAAGTTGCCAGAGCTATTTACCAATCCGAAATACCAGTAGTCTCTTGTGTAGGACATGAAACAGACTTCACAATTTCGGATTTTGTTGCAGACTTGCGTGCTCCAACTCCAACTGCGGCTGCGGAATTAGTTGTTCCGAATAGAGATGAATTACATAGACAGGTAATAGACTATCAAAGAATATTAACAGAAGCTTTATATAATAAAAAAGATAGAATGAACCAAAAACATCGAGAACTTATTAATCGACCTGTTTTAAAAGAACCACAAGTGATGGTTACCGAAAGGGAAAAAGAGTTAAACTATTTAGAACAAAGACTTATGAGAGAGATGTATTATTTTTTTAATAAATGTGAACAAAGGTTTTCTAATACAGTGTCTAGATTAGAATCTGTAAGTCCTTTAAAAGTAATGCGCAGGGGGTTTGCGTATTGTCAATCTGAACAAGGTGAGCCTGTAAAAAGTACTGATGATGTAGCTATTTCTGATAAAATACAATTAAATTTTTACGATGGGATAGTTAAATGTAATGTCATAAAAAAAGAGAAAATTTCCAGGAGTTTACCAGATAAAGTGAAGTTTAGTAGACGAGGAGGTGGATCATGATTTCTCAAGGTGATTATGAATCCAAAGATAATTACTCAAGTGATTCCAATAAAATGGAATTTGAAACTGCTCTCTGTGAATTAGAGAAAATCGTTCAGGCTCTAGAACAAGGAGATCTTACTTTAGAGCAATCCATGGAAAAATTTCAAAAAGGGATGGAACTGTCCAAAATATGTAATGCTAAATTAAAGCAAGCAGAAGAGCAGATTGAAAAATTAACTAAAGATACTGATACTGGAGAATTGAAATTCCAAAAAGTTGAACTAGAGGAGGAGTAATAATGGAAATAGATAAATATTTAGAAGAGAAAAGACAGGTGATTGAGAGTAAACTAGACCAATATTTGCCAAATAAAAACACCCCCCCTGAAACTATACACGAAGCTATGAGATATAGCGTTTTTGCCGGTGGGAAACGTTTAAGACCTATTTTAACTATAGCAACTGCTAATTTTTTTGAATGTGCAGAAGAGCAAATATTACCATACGCTTGTGCTATAGAACTTATCCATACTTATTCGCTAGTACACGATGATTTACCAGCTTTAGATAATGATCATCTTAGAAGGGGAAAAGCTACAAATCATGTAGTTTACGGTGAAGATATGGCTATTTTGACTGGGGATGCTTTATTAAATTATGCTTTTGAATTAATGTTGTCATCTGCAACTGAACAGCATCCAAATGCTATTTTTGCTGTTAATGAAATTGCCAAAGCCTCAGGAACAAGGGGGATGATCGGTGGACAGGTAGTAGATGTACAAATGGAAAAACTAAACTCCATAGATATAGATACTGTTGACTTTATTCATAAACATAAAACAGGAGCTCTTTTTACCGCTTGTATTAGGGCGGGTGCATTATTAGGTAATGCTACAAAAGCTGAATTACAAGATATGACTGATTACGCACAAAATTTAGGATTAGCTTTTCAATTGGTAGATGATGTGCTAGATATCAAAGGTGATGAAAATAAATTAGGTAAAACTGTAGGCAAAGATGAACAGAGCCAAAAAGCTACATACCCTAGTTTATTGGGAATTAAGGAAACTGAATCATACATTAATAAATTATATAAAAATGCCCTGGTAGCTGTAGAAAAGTACGGCAATAAGTCTGAATTATTGATACAATTAGCTGATAAAGTGGTTAATAGGGATCGATAATAAGGTGGGGTGAATCTTGATATATCTGCAAGAAATTATAGCAAATGACTATTTATTAATAGCACTATTATCGTGGTTTGTAGCTCAGCTGTTAAAAGTATTGATAGCTCTTCGAAAACACCGAACTATTGATCTAAAGCTTTTTGTGGCTAGTGGAGGCATGCCTAGTTCCCATTCTGCTTTTGTTTTAGGGTTAACTGGAGCTTTTGGGTTTGATTTGGGATGGGATACACCAATCACGGCATTATCTATAGTATTTTCATTAGTAGTGATGTACGATGCTGCTGGTGTAAGAAGAGCCGCCGGAAAGCAGGCTGAAATTCTCAACAAAATTATTTTTGATAATGAAAGTGATAAAACACTGACAGAACAGAGATTGAAAGAACTATTAGGCCATACTCCAGTAGAAGTTTTTGCAGGTGCAATTTTGGGAACAATTGTCTCGTTTTTATTAATTTAAATCAAGGGTATATTATAATATCTAGCTATTGACTTTTTACTTTTATTAAAGCTGTGTTATAATATTATTGATAATTGCGTTTATTGGTAGTTTGAACCGGGGTGAAAGAATTTTGTCAAAAGATAAAGGAAAAAATAATACAATAAACCGTTGGGCAGTTATTATAAGTATTTGGACATTTGTGCTTGCAATAGTTTTTAGCTTAATAAGTCAGTTTATACTATCACAAGTCGCATCTACTATTATAACACTGTTCGTGTTGTTACTTACGGTTTTTACCGGTATTTTTTTTGATTTAATTGGTGTTTCTGCAACTTCTGCAAGTGAGGCTCCGATTAATGCTAAAGCAGCAAAAAAAGTTTTTGGAGCGCGTAAAGCCAATGAATTAATAAAAAATAGAGATCAGGTAGCTAACTTTTGTGCTGATGTAGTTGGCGATATAGCAGGTATAGCTAGTGGTACTATTGTCACAATATTAGTACTTAGAATGGTTACTCAACAGGAATTATTGGGGTCTACAATATTAAATATTGGATTCACTGCATTAATATCTGCTTTAACAGTAGGCGGAAAAGCTTATGGTAAGTATATTGCTGTAACAAAAGGAACTGATATAATATTTTTGGTAGGAGTTTTTTTGGCCCATTTGGAACAATTTTGGATTATACCTAAAAAATACTTAAGAAATTTGAAGTGAGGGATAATATGAGCGATTTACTTGAGCACATTAATTCTTCGGAAGACCTTAAAGAGCTTTCAAGTACCGATTTAGATCAATTAGCAAAAGAAATACGTCAATTTCTCATCAATTCTGTTTCTCAAACTGGAGGTCATTTAGCCCCTAATTTAGGTGTTGTTGAACTAACTATCGCTATTCATAAGATTTTTTCACTTCCACAAGATAAAGTTTTATGGGATGTAGGACACCAATCTTATGTCCATAAACTTTTGACAGGAAGAAAAGATGAATTTTATTCATTACGACAGCATAATGGGCTTACGGGCTTTCCTAAACCCAGTGAAAGCAAATATGACGCTTTTGCCACAGGTCACAGTAGCACCTCAATTGCAGCAGCTTTAGGAATGGCTAAAGCACGAGATCTTCAAGGTACAAATGAAGAAGTTTTAGCTGTAATCGGAGACGGTGCCATGACTGGTGGTATGGCTTTTGAAGCTTTAAATCACGCAGGTCATGAGAATACTAATTTAACTGTAATTTTAAATGATAATGAAATGTCTATAGGAGAAAACGTTGGAGCAATGTCTTCTTACTTGTCTAGGCTGCGCACTGACCCTAAATACCATCGGATGAAAGAAGATTTGGAGTATGTTCTCAATCGGATTCCAGCTATTGGTGGAAAAGTAGTCAAATCTGTGGATCGTTTAAAAGACAGTATGAAATACTTAATGATGTCAGGTATGTTATTTGAAGAATTGGGCTTTACTTATACTGGTCCAATTGATGGACATAATATATCACAATTAATGGAAGTA
>CAZKUS010000125.1:0-6260 GCA_964556025.1 uncultured Clostridia bacterium
CAATTATAATAACATAAAAAATACTTAAATTCAATAAAGTATGAGCAACTTTGATAAAATTTAGCTATACTGTCAAACAACCCCGCCAATCATCTAGTTTAAATAGCTATTTTTAAAGTTTAGTTAATTATTAAATTCCATTGTTGATAACTATAAAATAATAATTTCACTTATAATGCTTTTAGAATGCTTCAAATAACTTACATATATCTATGTATTATTTCGATGAATATTAGTAATATCCTGTTAACAAAACAAAAAAAAGAGCCCTATTAAGGCTCGAGTTTTTGCTAACCGAACAAAGAGAGAAGACAAGATTTGATAGTTATGCACTACAAAAGCTAAAAACAAGTTCTCCTTGAGGATTTTCAACTTTCATATCACATTCTTTACAGTCTATTTTCATTTTACCTTTGTTTGCTCTTTCTTTTATTTTGCTAAGTTCATCTTCATCAATCCAACGCATACCGTCAAAATCTTCTTTACTGTGACAATCCATTACCAATAGATACTTTCCGTTACTACTCATGGCAAAACCCCCTTAAGAAGTGTGTTATTTGCTATTTAAATTTTCTCACAAATCACACTTTATACAATCAGGGCTGCCATCTATTTTTGTTACCGGGTTTTACTCTAATCTACTTCAAAAGTGAGTAGGGGAATTCCCCTACAACACCCCTTGAAAACCCGTAAAGGCAATCGACAAAATACCAGCTATCACAAAAGCTACTGAAGCTCCTTGGAAAAATCTATTCATATTGGCGAGTTCTAATTGTTCTCGAATACCAGCTAAAATGACTAAGGCCACTGTAAAACCAATACCAGCACCTATGCCATGAATTGTAGATTCCAGCAAATTGTAACCTTCCAAAATATTTTGAAGAGCTAAACCCAAGATAGCACAATTAGTAGTAATCAATGGAAGAAATATTCCCAGGGCTTTGTACAATTGAGGACTCGTTTTTTCCAAAAACATTTCGGTAAATTGTACTAATGATGCAATTACTAATATAAATGCTACGTATTCCATAAATTCTGCTTCAAAAGGAATTAAAATAAACTCATAAATTAGCCATGTGATTATAGAGGCCAGAGTCATAACAAAAGTAACTGCTAAACCCATACCAATAGATGTTTCAACTTTCTTAGAAACACCTAAAAAAGGACAGATACCTAGAAACTGAATTAAAACAATATTATTGACAAAAATAGCTCCAAAAAATATAGTGATTAACTCTTCCATTTATTGGCCTCCTTTCACAGCAGAGCCTTCCAAGTCCTCTGATTGACTTGCATTAGCAGCTTGTCTATTATTAATGCGTTCATATAGAAAGTTCATCAAGGCCAAAAGCATAGCTAAAGCAAAAAATGCCCCAGCTGGTTGTACAAAAATCAATACAGGTTGGAATTCTAATCCGGCTAATTCAAACAATTGATGTACTACAGGCCATCCGAACAAGCTTCCTTCACCCAATAATTCTCTAACCACCCCTACAGATAAGAGGGCTAAAGTAAATCCGGTCCCTGTACCCAACGCATCTCCTATTGATGTGCTTACCTTCTCTTTCGAAGCAAAGGCTTCCGCTCTACCTAAGATCAAGCAGTTGGTAACTATCAAAGGAATAAATATCCCCAATGCTTCATGCATTGCCGGTGTATAAGCCTCTAAAAACATATCTACTAAAGTAACGAAAGTGGCTATAATAACAATAAAGGATGGTATTCTGATTTTTTTAGGAATTATATTTTTTACTAGGGAAATAACTAAATTAGATGCAATTAAAACAGCAAAAGTAGCCAATCCCATGCCCAAACTGTTAATGGCAGTAGCTGTAACTGCTAGAGCTGGGCATAGACCTAGCAGTTGACGGAACAATCCGTTTTCTTCGATTATTCCTTTTTTAAAAGCTTGACTAAAGTTCAACTGATTTCACCCCCGCAAATTGCAATTTATATGTCTCTTTCAATACTAGATTTCCAGTAATACACCTCCACCGACCTAGACCAGTCGGCAGAGGCATTACTTATTCATTTTACAAATTTATTTCTATGCAGTTCTAGTGATTCAAAATCCCTTGTTTATTCTTCGGCATCTTCCAGCGCATCTATTGTTGCCTCTATGATACCTTCACTAGAAGCTGTAGCTCCTTGTACCACATCTACATCTGAACTTTGTTCTGTTATGATACGTTCGGTCATCTGTTCCCAAACATCTTCCATAAGATCTTCTGTATCATCGTGGTATAATAATTCAAAATTAGTTACTTCAGCGTCTGTAACAGTTACTTCTACTTCTATATCATCATTATGTCCTTCCGCTGTTCCAGTATAATCCCCATCTGTTAAATCCATTTCTTCAAAATCAATGGCCAAATCTTTTTCATCTTCGTCATCTTCGTCGACAGTTTCTGGTCCTCCTCTAGCTTCATTCATCGCTTCTTCCACAGCTACAATAATGCCCTCACTAGATCCTGTGGCATCAGTCACTGTATCTACATCAGTAGATTGTTCATTAATTATTCTGTCTGGCATTTCATCCCATGCATCTTCCATGATATCATCAGTATCATCGTGTTCAACCAACTCTAATTCCACGATTTCACCTTCATCAACAGTTATCTCAACTTCTACATCGTCGTTATAGCCTTCTCCTACACCTGTATATTCTCCATCTTCTAGTTCTCCAGTTCCTTCTAATTCTTCTGGAAGTTCAGCAGCTTCGTCTAATGCTTGTTCTACAGCTTCCATTATCCCTTCACTGGAACCAGTAGCATCTGATACTGTATCTACATCAGTAGATTGTTCATTAATCATTCTATCCGGCATTTCATCCCATGCATCTTCCATAATGTCATCAGTATCATCGTGTTCCACTAGTTCCATGTCTGTTATTTCTCCATCTTCAATCGTAATTTCTACTTCTACATCATCATTATAACCTTCTCCTATACCGGTGTAGCTACCGTCATCATACTCAACAGCTACTTCATCTACATCACCGATTCTCGCATCTTCATCTAAAGCAGCTTCTACTGCATTAATAATTCCTTCACTGGACTGAGTAGCACCAGAAACTATATCAACATTAATTTCTTGTTGTTCTAACATGTCATCACTGAGGGTATCCCAAGCCGGATTCATATATTCAGACGATTCCGAGTGATCCAGTAATTCTAAACTATTCAACTCTCCATCTATAACAGTCACTTCCACAGCGATTCCAGGATTTCTACCGGAAGCTTCTCCCACATAAACTCCGTCTTCTAAATCTATGGGGGAATCTTCAGCTTCCATAAGTGCTCCCTCAACTGCTTCCATTATTCCATAACTTGATTGTGTAGCTCCAGATTCTGTATCCACTTCAGTAGTCTGTTCATCTAAAATTCTAGTTTTCATACTTTCCCAAGCTGATTCCATGATCTCTTCTGTTTCACTGTGCTCTACTAATTCTAAATCAGTGATCTCACCATCAGAAACAGTTATTTCTACTACAATACCCGGTGAATGGCCATCACCTTCTCCTTGAAAAGTCCCATCTTCTAATTCTACTTCTCCGTCATCTTCTATCCCTTCTATAGCATTTTGTACTGCTTCCATTATTCCCAAACTCGATTGAGTAGCTCTAGAAACGGTGTCTACATTAGGGGTATTTTCTTCCATTATTTGTTGTGAAACTTCATCCCAAGCCATTTCTAAATAAGCTTCTGATTCATTGTGATCTATCAATTGTATATCAGTAATTTCTCCATCATTTACAGTTACTTCCACTTCAATCCCATCTTCAGTTCCCATTCCAACACCTTCGAAAACTCCATCTTCGATTTGATCAGGAGCATCTTTGATTTCCGGAAAATCTTCAGGATCTCTTTGGAAATAATCTAAGGCTATAGCATCTAAACCTTCCCGTACTCCAGATGCTATCCCTTCGCTACTAGTGGTCGCACCCGAAACTGCTTCAACATCAGAAGTTATTTCTATATCATCAAATATTGTTAACTCAACAAATTGTTCTTGCCATTCTTCTTCTTCAATTCCATCAGCGATACCAGGGGTTTCACTGTGAGACATAATTTCTATTCCCCGTACTGTACCAGCCACATCAACTGCTACCATCATTTCAATTTCGCCACCATATCCACCAGGAGTGGCAATAGTAGATACTCCCAAGATATCTTCATCATCAAAAACCAGATAATATTCTTCATCATCCACTTCTTCTATATCAAATTGATTAGCTTCTGGAAAATATTCAAACATATTTTCTTCCATTTCTTGTCGCTGTCGTTCAGCAATTACAGGAGCAGTTATATCATCTGAAAGTCCTAACAAAGCCGCTGATAAGCCGGATATTACCATTAAAATTACTGCCAGCTTCACCACGTAATTATTCATCTATCCAGACACCTCCCCATAAATTTTCGGTCTGGTATATTTATTTATAAAGGGGACCAAAGCATTCATAAATAGAATCGCGTAAGTTACACCTTCAGGGTTTGCCCCAAACAACCTAAAAATTACTGTGAAAAGTCCACAACCAATTCCAAAAATTAATTTACCTTTTTTAGTGTACGGTGAAGTAACCATGCATGTTGCCATATAGACAGCAGCAAAAAAGGCCGAACCACTAAATACGTGGAAAACCACATCTTCTCCTGGAGTTATTAAAGCCACTAACGCTACAGCTCCCATATAACCTACTGGAATTCTAATATCAATATGTCCTCTAACTAATAAAAATACTGCTCCAATTAATATAGCCAATACTGAAGTCTCTCCAATAGAACCAGCTACATCTCCTACAAAAAGTTCTGAATAACTAACTGCATCACTTCCCGCTATCAGAGGAGTAGCCGCAGTATCGGCATCAAAATTGACAGCTTGACTAGGAGCTGTCCAGTGTGTCATATAACTCGGCCAAGCAACTACTAGAAAAGCTCTACCTACTAAAGCCGGATTGAATATATTGAAACCAATACCACCGAACAACTGCTTTCCTATACCGATTGAAATTGCAGAACCTACGACTACCATCCACCACGGTGTACCTGGTGGTAAACTTAATGCTAATATTACACCAGTAACAGCTGCACTCCCATCTCCTGCCAAATTCTTCAAATCAAAACGAGAGTGAATTAATAAAGTTTCAGTCAACACAGCAGTTACTGTCCCTATGACTACCATCCAAAGTGAATACACACCAAATAGCCAAATACTAACTGCTAAAGGTGGAATGAGCGCGATCAATACGTCCCTCATAATTGTATCAATAGATTGTGGTGCTCTAATATGAGGTGAAGAAGATACCACGAGCTTCTCTGCCATTATTAAACCCCCTAACCCTGTTCAACGTATTTTAAATATTACTTAAAATTTTATTGAGTATACCATAACTTACAAGCGAGTTACTTATTTTGTCTTTTAGCTGCAATTTCACCCTTTGCCACTCGAATGTAATGCACTAAAGGTCTTCTAGCTGGACAAATGTAGCTACAGCTTCCACACTCAATACAATCAAGAGCATTAAATTGTTCTGCTTCATCAACCAGTTCATTTTCCATTAAATTACCTAATACATTAGGTAGTAAAGATACTGGGCAGCCATCTACACAGCGACCACAGTTAATACACGGCCTTTCATCATAAGTCTTTACTTCATTCCCAGATAACAGTAAAATGCCTGAAGTACCTTTAATTACTGGAAAGTCAGTAGTGGGTTGACTCATGCCTGTCATGGGACCACCCATAATAATTTTTTTGATATCACTTGCCTGTCCTCCACACATGTCTATGAAATCAGTGACAAGTGTACCAGTTCTTACAGAATAGTTCCCCGGTTCACTTATACCTGGCCCAGTCAAGGTAACTCCTCTACTATAGCTCGGTCGGTTTTCTCTAATGGCTTCTGCAATTGCCACTGAAGTGAATGTATTACTGACAATACAACCTATATCCATAGGTAGCCCTCCAGAAGGAACTTCTCTTCCTGTCACCACGTTTATCAATTGCTTTTCAGCACCTTGAGGATATTTTGTTTCAAAGCCCATAACATGAATATTTGGGTCATCTTTTACAAGTTCTTGTATTTGTTCAATAGCATCAGGTTTATTATTTTCAGTGGCTATTATGCCATTATCACAATTTACAGCTTTCATAATAGCTTTTAATCCGAAAACTATTTTTTCACCTTGTTCTAACATCAAGCGATGATCTATAGTCAAATAAGGTTCACATTCAGCTCCATTTATTATAACGGTATCAAT
>CAZKUS010000126.1:0-6191 GCA_964556025.1 uncultured Clostridia bacterium
CTGTACCTTTTCAAAGGTCTTGGCAGCTTCTATAAACACTTTGGTGGGAATACAACCCCGATTTAGACAGGTTCCTCCAATCCGCTCCTGTTCGGCTACTACCACTTGATATCCAAGTTGGGCGGCCCTTATGGCAGCAGAATAACCGCCAGGGCCACCACCTATCACCAGTACAGTAGTGCTCATTTCTTATCAACTCCTTTTGTCGGTAAATTTACCTGTTAGTTTGTCGGTGAGTTTGCCGGGTAAGTTTTTCAATTAGTCTTCTGGTAAATTATCCGGTTAAATTATCCAGTAAATATTACAGCAAGATGGTCACTGGATCTTCTAAAAATTGTTTTACAGTTTGTAAGAATTCCGCTCCTTTGGCTCCGTCCACTACTCTATGGTCAAATGACAAGCTCAACCACATCATGGGGCGAATATCAATGTATTCTTGTTCTTCTGCTTCATCTTTATAAGAATCACCGTTAAGTTCGGACTCTTCCACTACTACTGGCTGTTTCTTTATTTTTCCAACACCTAATATGGCGGATTCTGGTGGATTAATGATCGGGGTAAATATCTCCACATCGTACATACCTAAATTGGTAATGGTAAAGGTGCTCCCCGACAGCTTATCGGGAGAAAGAGTATTATTTCTAGCGCCTTCAGCCAGTTCTTTTACCTCTTTGTTAATAGTTTCTAAACCTTTTGTGTCGGGATTATCCATTACCGGGACCAATAAACCATCAGGTACGGCCACAGCTACACCCATCTTGATCTGATCATATACTTTCAACAGATCTCCTTCCAAGGAAGAATTTACCTGGGGATGGCGATTCAGGGCACTGGCAGCTGCTTTAATAACCAAATCATTAAAGGAAACTTTGATACCCCGCTCTGATTTCAATTGTTTTCTAAACTGATCTGCTTTTGTCATATCCGTTTCCATAGTAATAGTCACATGAGGGGATCTCTGCCAGCTCTGAGCCATACGATCAGAGATGATTTTGCGCACCCCTGTCAGTTCTATCTCTTGAGATGTACCGGAAGTGGTAGCGTCTGAACTCCCTTGTGCTTGTGCTTGTGCTTGTGCTTGAACTCCGGCTGAAGGGGTTCCTTCTTGGAGTTCTGCTTCAGCTGTTGCTTCAGCTTCAGTAGGTTGTTTGGCTGCTTGTTCACTGTAATTCAATACATCCTCTTTGGTTATTCTACCTCCAGAACCTGTTGGAGTAACATTTTCAATATCAATACCTCTCTCACGAGCCAAGCGTTTGGCCATAGGAGAAGCCTTAACTTTGCCACCCTTACCTTTGACTCCAGACGAGTCAGAAGTCCCAGAAGGTGGTCCAGATGATGCAGCTGCCGCACCTCCTGCATCTTGACCAGACTCGGCCTTAGTCCCAGAACTTTGAGCTGCACCGGCAGCAGCAGAATCACCTGCTCCACTGTCAGGTTCAGGCTGATTCAACTCTTCCTCTGTTTCTGCAATAATGCCGATGACATCAGAAACCGGGGCTTTTTGATTTTCCTGTACATATATTTTTTTCAGATACCCGGATACAGGAGCTTCCACCTGATTGGTAATTTTGTCAGTCATAATCTCTACTAAAGGTTCATCTTTATTGATCCATTCTCCCTCAGATTTGAACCACTTAGCAACTGTTCCCTCTTTCATTGTAAGTCCTAATTTTGGCATAACTATCTGTTCACTCATATTACTCCTCCTTTCGCATAAATGCGCCTTGATTACTTGCTTCACCTAATATGGTATTTATATCGGCTACATAGGGGCCGTTCCAGGTCAACTGCAGTGAAGCGGTGTCTTGAGGTTTCAATATCACTTCTCGTTCTCCGTCTAATGCCACTATTGAAGGTTTATCTTCAATGGAAATGATTTCGTCCATATCTATTCTACACACCTGTTTTAGACCTATTTCAGATACCACACCGGGAGCTATAGGTGCTTTCACATACAGTTTTTCTCCAGTTTTACAGTAAATTCCCCGAGATTCGTGCTCAAACACGGGGCAAGCATAACCACCGATGGAAGAAAACCCGATATTGGTTGATTTTCCCACAGTGGTAACAATTTGACTGATATTGTCCATATCCCAGATGGCTCTACTACCAATAAACCGTTCCTTAGTCACCACAGCATCGACTAGGGCGATATCTGTAAATTCACCATTTCTCCACAGATCTATTCTCTTGGTAGGCCGCAAGTGTTTGCCAATACTATCATTGTCTAAACCTTTAGATGCAATGTATCCAGCACAAATTCCGGCAGTAGTCCCTTCCATAAAGTCTGGAAACACATTATTGGTACCCGTCGAAACGGGAATCAGGGGTATATCGGTGCACTTTTTAGCCACAGCCCGGTTAGTTCCGTCACCGCCCAGGGTGATGATACACTGTACACCCCGATGCTTCATGTGTTCCACAGCATCCATGGTATCGCGCAGATCGCCTCGAATGTGCATAGGAAGAATTTGTAATCGACCTAACTGATCTTTGACCTCCTGGCGCTTGCCCAATCGGTATTTAACTTTTTCACCAATACCGTAGGTGTCGGGCATTATCACTACCTCATCTATTTCTGTAGACAAAGCACCCAAGGCCAGCCGCTTTACAATATTTATCTTTTCTTCATTGTCGATGACCGTTCCGTAGGCTACTAGTCTCCGGATATCTTTACCTGAGGCAGGATTGGCAATTATACCTACTGCTGTCATGTAGATTTCCCCCTAAAAGGAGACCCCGGCAGTGACCCGGGGCCCATTTATCATGGTCAGATTATTCCATGGTTTCCTGCACTGCTTTCTTGATATCGTCTTTACCCGGTATTACGTAATCTTCCAAGGTGGGGCTGAACGGTATGGGAACATTCAATGCTGCTACACGTTTTATGGGAGCATCGAGATATTCCAGTGCTTCTTCTGAGATAATGGCTGACAGCTCTGCACCAATTCCACTTCGCTTCACTGCTTCATGGGCAATGACCACACGGTTGGTTTTAACTACAGAGTTGATAATAGTTTCTTTATCCAATGGATACAATGTCCTGGGATCTACCACTTCAGCGTTTATACCTTGAGATGCCAGCTCTTCTGCTGCTTCTAGAGCTTTGTAGACCATCATAGAATTAGCAATGATGGTAACGTCTTCACCCTCTCGTTTGATATCAGCTTTTCCTAATGGAATCGGATCTACTTCATCGGGAACTTCATCGGTCACACCGTATAGGAGTTTATGCTCAAAGAAGATTACAGGATCATCATCGCGAATTGAGGCTTTTAACAATCCGGCGTGATCGGCTGGAGAAGAGGGCATAACTACTTTCAACCCTGGTACATGTACCATCCAAGCTTCTAAACTTTGAGAGTGTTGAGCTGCCGCTTGAATTCCAGCACCAGCGGGGATTCGCAGAGTAAATGGTAATGTGACTTTACCACCGAACATATATCTCATTTTAGCCGCTTGATTTACCAGCTGATCCATAGCTACAGTTAAGAAGTCATTGAACATAAGCTCTGGAACCGGACGCATACCAGTAGCAGAAGCTCCTACTGAAGCCCCGGCAATAGCCATTTCACTGATGGGGGTATCGATAACTCTGTCGGGATATTTATCTACCAAACCTTGGGTGACACCAAAACTGCCGCCGAACTGGCCGATATCTTCACCTAGCATAAAGACAAATTTGTCTCTTGCCATCTCTTGATCCAATGTGCGGTTAATAGCTTCTAATACAGATATTTCGGCCATTATTCCCTCACCTCCTCAACGATATCCGTGTAAACATCTTCGACACTCTTTTCAGGGGCAGGATAGCTGCTGTTTTTAGCGAATTCCACAGCTTGTTCTACCTCTTGTTTGATTTCCTCTTCTAATTTGGAAATGTCTTTTTCGCTAACTTGTTTTATATCCAATATCTGTTCTCTAAATCTTGGGATGGGGTCTTTCTCGAACCATTCTTTTTCCTCTGCTTCGGGACGATAGTTGGCAGGATCACCTTCAAAGTGACCTCTGTGTCTGTAGGTTTTGCATTCTACTATGCTAGGGCCTTCTCCGTTTCTAGCCCTTTTAATAGCTTCATTGGCTGCTTCGTAGACTGCTACCACATCGTTACCATCTACAGTCACTCCGGGGATACCATAAGCTTGAGCCCTATCGGCTACATCTTGGATTTTTTGATGCTTTTCCTGGGATAATGAAATACCGTACATATTGTTTTCGCAAACAAATACCACGGGTAGGTCCCAGATAGCTGCCATATTAATTCCCTCGTGGAATGTGGACTGATTGGAAGAACCGTCGCCAAAGAAACAGACTGTTACTTCATCAGTTCCTCTCATGCTGGAGGAAAGTCCCGCACCTGTAGCGATGGGAAAACCTCCACCTACGATACCATTGGCACCTAAAATGCCCAAATCTACATCGGCGATGTGCATGGAGCCACCTTTACCTTTACAATAGCCAGTTTCTTTTCCAAATAGCTCTGCCATCATCTCATTCATTTTGCCGCCTTTTGCCAGTAGATGGCCGTGCCCTCGGTGAGTACTAGTAATGTAGTCACTGTCTTTGAGGTTTTGGCACACTCCTACTGCCACAGCTTCTTCTCCCAGATAGGAATGGACAAATCCGGGAATCTCTCCTTCGGAAAACAGGTCCACAACTCTGGCCTCAAAATCGCGAATTTTGAGCATCTCTCGATAGAACTGAATTAATTGTTCTTTTGATAGTTCCAACAAAACACCTCCTAAAAAATTTTTAATTCTTCACTATTATGTTCTCTATTAATAGATATATGCAATTTCCATGCCATAGTTTGTTTGTAAGTAATGTAATATCTAAAATATCGTCATAATAGATATTTTAGATATTACAACTATAATGTCATAATGTGTAACGTGCAATCATCTAACGTTACATTTTGGAACAAGTATAAAATATGGCAGCGTCTACATAAAAAAAGGCAGCTGTACGCTACCTCTGCAGTGGCTACCTTGGGAGTTGGATATCATATTTTTTCATTTTCCTGTATAAAGTGTTTCTCGCTATATTGAGTAATTTTGCCGCATGAGTTACATTGTAATCACACTCTTGTAAAGCTTCTACAATACTGTTTTTTTCTATTTCATCAAGAGACGGGACATTTTCATCAGTAGAATATGGACTTTCTTGTGTGTATAAATCTTCAGGAAGGTGCTCTAGTTTTATCTCTTTTCCTTGGACTATATTGGCAGTTCGTTCGATGAAATTTTCTAGTTCACGCACATTTCCGGGCCAACTGTAATTTTTAAGAAGTTCCATTGTCCTATCTTCTACTTGAACTATGTTTTTATCTAAAAGCCGATTATATTTATCGATAAAGTGGTGAATGAGAATAGGAATATCTTCTTTTCTCTGTCTGAGCGGTGGAAGTTTTATGGACAAAACATTTAAGCGGTAATAGAGATCTTCTCTAAACTCTTTCCTTCTTACTGATTGCATTAAGTCTTTATTGGTAGATGCGATTATTCGGACATCTACGGGGATAGATCTATAACCGCCGATACGGGTTATCTGTTTTTCTTGTAAAACTCTCAATAGTTTGGCTTGAAGTTCTAAGGACATTTCCCCAATTTCATCTAACAATATTGTTCCCCCATCAGCTAATTCAAACTTACCGGGGTTCCCTTCACTTTTCGCACCGGTAAACGCCCCTCCTTCGTAACCAAATAATTCACTTTCTATCAGATCTCTAGGAAGAGCAGCACAATTGATAGCGATAAAAGGCTCGTCTTTTCTTGGGCCTTCATTGTGGATGGACTGGGCGAAAATCTCTTTACCAGTACCACTCTCACCTATAAGTAAGACATTAGAGACACTCTCACTAGCAGCATGTCCCAGTCTTATGGACTTTTTCATGCACTCACTGTTGGTAATGACATTATCAAAGCTGTATTTTACGCGTGAACCCAAAACTTTATTGACCAGCCCCCGGGCTTTTTTCATTTCTCTAAATGTAAAAACTATATCTTGAATTTTATTTTCATCCCAGATGATAGAAGAAGTTACATAATAGTTATAGGTTTTACCATTTAACTTTAAACGAGTTTCTCTATCCACATACCCTGTTTTTTGGGTTAAAATATTGAAGAAGTCTAATCTAATATTTAATTTAGTAATGTTCTCACCTATCAGCTTATTGGGAGTCACATTCA
>CAZKUS010000127.1:0-6180 GCA_964556025.1 uncultured Clostridia bacterium
AGATAGAATCTGACGGCTTTTTTAATACTTGTATTCATTTCTTCAATTAAATTGGACTACAATTTACTGAACCCATTCGTCAACTAAGTCCTGGTTGTCTTCCATCCATTCAAGGGAAGAGCCCATTTCATCTCCTGATTCATCTATCATACCCATAAGTTCACCTAATTGTTCGTCATCTACATAAAAGTTTTCAAGAAATTCCACAACTTCTGGTTGTTCATCCTCAAACCCTGCTCTAGAAAGAGCTTCAATATATTCCTCTTCACCATATACTCCTTCAGGATCTTCTAGAAATTCTAGTTCCCAATCGCCAAATTTCCAGTGAGGTGTCCATCCTGTAACAACAACCGATTCTTCGTCGTCAATGGCACTTTGTAATTCTGTTACCATTGAAGCTTCACTACTAGACATCAAATCATAGTCGGCTAGACTGTCGTCATACACTTCTAAAGCATCTTCTGTTGTTTGCATAATTCCTGCACCCGAATCAATTCCTACAATTTCGCCTTCGAATTTATCACTATACTCATCCAATTCATCGATGTTATCCACATCAACATATTCAGGTACCACTAACCCAATTCTTGCTCCTTCGTATACTGTACTTATTTTATCTATATCTTCACTGTATTCTTCATAATACTCTTCATGAGTAATTGGAAACCAACCTGCTATGTTTAAGTCCTGATTTCCATTTGCCATATCTGTGTATATCATACCAAGTTCAGCTTGCGTAAGCTCTACCTCATAGCCCATCTCTTGTTCTAAGATTGCTCCAACTAAATATGATTTAGCTGTGGCACAAGCCCAATCTCCATGAGCCATTTTTATTTCTTCCTGAGCTTCATCTTGTTCACCTTCACCTTCAGCTTCAGCTTCTTCATTTGTTTCTTCTGCTTCACCATTCTCAGCTACAGGTTCCTCTGCTTCCTCACAACCAGCTATTAAAATTGTGCTTACAACTAATGATAGTGCCAAAATAATGATAACAAACCTTTTCATGTAAAATAGACCCTCCTGTTAAATTTTGTTTATTTACCAGGCATTATTATGTTTAGTGCCTGGTATTTTGATCTAACAGTTGTCTATTTTATAGGTAATTACCATTAATTTCAAACTTATATATTCGTATTTATTCCGCCTGAATACAGATGTATAAGGATGAATCAAAATGAAATACCAAAATATCAAGTTTATTACATAATGCTTTTATTTTGACTCTATTTGAAACTTATTTTAAAAATAATGTTACTCATGATAGTGTGATTTTTCTAAAATATATTCAATAGCTTTTTTGACATGTAACACAGTAGTATCAAACACCGGGATAATACTATCTTTATTTTTTATTAAAAGTGGTATTTCTGTACAGCCTAAAATAACTCCCTGGGCACCATCTCCCTCAAGACTATTTATAATTCTTTTAAATTGATCTTTTGATTCTTCTCTAAAAATCCCCGATATCAATTCTGTATAAATCACATCATGAATAATTTTTCTGTCCCGTTCATAAGGTATAATCACATCTAATCCATGTTGTTCTTTTAACCTACCTTTATAAAAATCTTGCTCCATGGTGAAATTAGTTCCCAAAAGACCAACTCTCTTAATATTATTAATCTTTATCTCTTCAGCAGTTGCATCTGCTATGTGCAATAAAGGGATTTCTATATTTTCTTGAACATCTGGGGCCATTTTATGCATAGTATTTGTGCAGATTAGCATTAATTCTGCGCCAGCTCTTTCTAATTTCTTGGCACCGTCAATCATCTTATTTGTTAACACATCCCATTTCCCATCATGTTGTAACTTGTGAATTTCTGCAAAGTTCACTGAGTACATGATACTTTCACAAGAATTCGGTTCACCTAATTTTTCTTTAACAAATTCATTACTCAGGCGATAGTATTCAAGAGACGATTCCCAACTCATTCCACCTAATAATCCCAAAGTTTTCATTGTTACTCACCCTCTCAGTTTTAACACAATTAATATTTTAGCATACTTTATAATAATTAATATCTAACTACTTCTATCTTAATGGATGTAGGATTTCCCCCATTGCACATACTTTCACTTACACTACAGACAGCTACAGCCACCACCGTATCCATTTTAGATGTCAAAGTAATCTGATCTCCCTCTCTAGAAATAGGTTTTTCTATTGTGATTTGTCCACTTTCAAAATTAATTTTTGTATTCATAAACAAATTAACTGGTTGGATTAAATTGAATTTTTCAATATTCCAACGGCCTAAAGCATTATTGATATTATCAAAACAATTATTATGACCTTCCCCATTACCATAGAAGAAATTATACATTTCAGGCCTACAGCATGGATGAAGCAAGTTATGGATTTTAACATCATCTTTCACGATTTGAAACATCATATTATAACAATTTGTAAAAATATTGAACCCCTTACGCAAAGCGATGGAATCGTTACAATCAATAGTAACTCCTGTTGATAAAAATTCAGTTTCATCTTCGGCATTCACAGCAAAAAAATCAACTACTTGTTCACCTTTCAAATCTACTATGGTAATAGTATCATTTTCTTTTAATCTAACAACTTTCCCTGAATTTTGATCAATAATAAACTCATCCAAAATATCCCCTCCTTGTTATGAAAACATAATTATTTATTTAATTTTTCGAAACTTTTGATGAAATGATCGCATATAATAAAGCGGCTTAAAAGCCGCTTTATTATATGCGATATAGCTATTTTATATCAAATCGATCTGCGTTCATCACCTTATTCCATGCCTTTATAAAGTCTTGGACAAACTTCTCTTGGGCATCATCACTTGCGTACACCTCTGATATAGCCCGGAGTTCTGAATTCGAGCCAAATATTAAGTCTACTCGTGTGCCGGTCCATTTTTGCTCACCTGTTTTGTAATCCTTAATCTCGTAAACTTCTTTATCGTCTGAAGTAGGAACCCATGTATTTTTGTCATCTAGTAAATTGACAAAAAAGTCATTGGTCAAACTTTCGGGGTTATTTGTAAAGACACCGTAATGAGATTTATTATAATTGGCATTTAACACCCGCATTCCACCAATTAAAACTGTCATTTCAGGAGCAGTTAATCCCAGTAGTTGTGCTTTATCAACTAACAACGCCTCAGAAGTAACAGCGTATTTGTCTTTTAGGTAGTTGCGAAATCCATCTGCTTTTGGTTCTAATACTGAGAAAGATTTTTCATCAGTTTGTTCTTGAGAAGCATCGGTACGACCGGGCGTAAAAGGAACAGAAACTTCAAAACCAGCATTCTTAGCAGCTTGTTCTACTGCAGCACATCCCGCCAATACAATTAAGTCAGCTAGAGAAATTCGTTTTGATCCCGACTGCGCGCTATTGAACTCATCTTGGATTTTTTCAAGAGTTTTTAGCACTTTCTGTAGTTGTTCCGATTCATTAACTTCCCAATCTTTTTGCGGCGCTAGTCTGATACGAGCTCCATTTGCCCCTCCCCTCTTATCTGAACGGCGGAAAGTTGAAGCAGATGACCATGCAGTATAAACCAATTCAGAAATTGTTAAATCTGAGTTATGGATTTTGTCTTTAAGATCTGCAATCTCTTTATCATCTACTAGTTCAAAGTCAACTTCTGGCACCAGATCTTGCCAAATCAGTTTTTCTTCTGGAACTTCTGGGCCAAGATAACGCGAACGCGGGCCCATATCGCGATGAGTAAGCTTAAACCATGCGCGTGCAAATGCATCTTTTAACTCTTCAGGATTATCTCGAAATCTTTCAGCTATCGGTCTATAAATAGGGTCCATTCTTAAAGCAAGATCGGCTGTGGTCATAATTGTTGCTTGTTTTTTCGATGGATCGTGGGCATCGGGTGCAGTATCTGATTCATCAGGATTAACAGCTATCCACTGCCAAGCACCGGCAGGGCTTTTAACTAAATCCCAATCGTATTTAAACAATAGTTCTAAATAGTAATTATCCCATTTAGTTGGTGTAGGAGTCCATGGACCTTCGATGCCACTTGTGATGGTGTCACTCCCTTTGCCACTTCCAAAGTTGTTATTCCAACCAAGGCCTTGTTCTTCAATATCAGCACCTTCAGGTTCTGGGCCGACATGATCAGGGTCACCTGCACCATGACACTTACCAAAAGTGTGGCCACCTGCAATTAACGCAACAGTTTCTTCGTCATTCATACCCATACGACCAAAAGTCTCGCGAATATCTTTAGCCGATTCTGTTGCACTGGGCTGACCATCTGGGCCTTCTGGATTTACATATATAAGCCCCATTTCAGTGGCAGCAAGAGGGTTTTCAAGTTCTCTATCACCAGAGTGACGTTCACTGGTAAGCCATTCGGTTTCAGATCCCCAATATGTGTCTTCCTCGGGTTCCCATGTATCTTCTCTACCACCGGCGAATCCGAAAGTTTCAAATCCCATTGATTCTAAAGCACAGTTACCAGTGAGTATAATTAGATCTGCCCAAGATATTTTCTTTCCGTACTTTTTCTTAATAGGCCAAAGTAGACGTATAGCTTTATCTAGATTTGCATTGTCAGGCCAACTATTTAGTGGAGGAAAGCGAATAATACCTGATTCAGCACCACCGCGACCATCTCCCATACGATATGTACCAGCACTGTGCCAAGCCATACGAATGAAAAATGGTCCGTAATGCCCATAATCTGCAGGCCACCAATCCTTAGAATCAGTCATCAAGTCATATAAATCCTTTTTCAATTCCTCTAAATCGAGTTTTTGAAATTCTTCGGCATAGTCAAAATCGTCATCCATTGGATTTCTCATAGGAGGGTTCTGATGAAGTATCTTCAAGTTCAGACTATTTGGCCACCAGTCACGATTTTTGGTACCTTCACAACCAGTCTTGTCACTAGTCCTTCCTGTTACGGGACACTTCCCTTCTTTGTTCATTAGCAACTCTCCTTTTAAAATAATAATTATCACTATTATAACACTGATTGCCACTGTATGTACAAGTAATTAATGTTTAATTGAATCAAATTTCTAAATTTATTTTAATTTCAGTTAGATTTTATCGGTGATAATGCTAAACCTGCTTATTTTTCTACAAGGCTCAGTTAAAGTTGAATGTTGATAGCAATAAACACTTCCAGTGAACGTATTATGCTGTTTTGGTAATACATCTTAATGAGCAATTAGGAGAGTCGCAGCCACCCTTCATAAATAAAATAGCTACGACTCTTGATTTTCACTCTTAATACTTAAATTTAGAAACTTCTCCCTGCATCTCTTCTGCCAATTTGGCCAGGCTTTCACTAGCTTTTGTTATCTCATCCATTGAAGCGGTCTGTTCTTCTACAGAAGAGGAAATCTCTTCGGTACTAGAAGAGTTTTCCTGGGCAATGGCTGATAAGTTTTGTAGGTTATCAATAATCTCCTGTTTTTTCTGTTCCATCTGTTCACCTGTTTCGTTGAGTGAAGCAATGATATCCTTAGTTTCTTGAATAGACGCTGAAATGCCTTGAAACTTTTCTTTGGAATTTTCTACGCTCTGGCTCTGCTCTTCTACAACTTTACTGGCTGTTTCTATAGACTTGACAGAGTTCTCGGATTTTTCAACAAGACCATCAATCACCTTTTTAATTTCTTCAGTATATTCATTGGATTGTTCTGCAAGCTTTCTTATTTCTTCTGCTACCACGGCAAATCCTTTACCTGCTTCTCCTGCTCTGGCAGCTTCAATAGCTGCATTTAAGGCAAGGAGATTGGTTTGTTCTGCGATGTCCGTGATCATATCTGTGGCTTTCTCTATCTGCCCCGTACTATCTTTAATCTCTTTCACAGCTTCTTGAACTTGATTAGATGCTTCTGTGTTTTCTTCAGTTTTATCTGATAATTCTTCCATAATTTCCGTACCTTCATCTTTCAACTGGTCTACTTTTTCTGCTGATTCATTTAGGTTTTTCATGTACTGCTGGTCTTCTTCTATCAAATTCCCGAATTCTTCGGCTTTTTGAGAGGCACTTTCTGTGCTTTCTGCCTGATTGCTGGCACCACTTGCTATGTCCTCTACGGCTTTAGAAACTTCATTGGCAGCACTGGTATTTTCTTCTGTGTTAGCACTGAGCTCTTGTGAAGAAGTAGCTACCTGCTCTGATTTTGCACTAATTTCTTTAACAAGGTTCACAATATTGTTTTGCATAG
>CAZKUS010000128.1:0-6164 GCA_964556025.1 uncultured Clostridia bacterium
TTGTTCTTCCAAAACTTCTGCTTGTCCGTCCTGAACCTTAATGGCCTTGACCGGACAGTTTCTAACACATGAATAGCAGTGCTTACATTTATTTTGTATAGTGCTGACAATGCCCATTTGTACCCCTCCTGTCTCGTTTTCCCTACACATGTCCAAATTCTAGACATAACGGCAAAAAACCTGCCACTACCTGTATTTACTTAAGTGAAGCTTGTCACTGCTTAAAATCCCTACACAAACCGCCAAAATATAATCAATAATACAAAATTTCATAATATTTTACATTACATCCCCACGTTTGTTGCTAATTTGAGGGGATTAAGCTGTTTTGGCATAGTTTTTGCTACTAAATACATGTGAGAACTTTTACAAAAGCACGTAAAATTTTTCAATATGTATTAATTATACCATAGGATTAACAGCTTACAAATTGACTTATTAAATGCAATTATTTAAAAAATCTTGAAATTGAGAAGAAAAGGGGTGAAAGTGTTGCGAAATCACAAAGGTTACCATGGAACTGATCAAAAAAGAAATAATCAAAACCAAACTGATAAAAACCAAAACAGTTATCTGGGTAAGCAGATGGATAGGCAGTCGTTTCTTAAAACTGTCGGCAAGGGAGTAGTAATAGGAACAGGGATATCTGCGGCAGCTGCTTCTAGTGCAAACAAAAAAGGAGTGAAATTTGGGCAAGCTGGATTTGCTCAAGAAAAGGAAAATGAATCTGAGAAGAAAAAAGCTATGTTGGTAGATACCGCTGAATGTGTAGGCTGCAATGCCTGTACTAGAGTGTGTCGAGAAACTTGGGACTTATCTGAGGATATATACAGAACAGAAATCAAAGAACCGGAAGAAGATGTATTTTACAAATCAGCTTGTCAGCATTGCCATTCACCTTCGTGTGTAGAAGCCTGTCCCACTGAAGCCATGTATATCAATGATTTAGGTTTTACGGTGATTGATCATGCCAGTTGTGTTAGGTGCAATTACTGTGTAGCAAATTGTCCCTACGATGCCATTCAATTTGATAAACAATCCGGAGTAATAGAAAAATGTGATTTCTGTGCTCCAGCGGTGGAACAAGGGGCAAAACCGGCTTGTGTGGAGGGGTGTCCCATTGAAGCTATAAAATTTGGAGATCGCGATGAGTTGATTGAATACGGTGAAGAAAGAGTTCAAGAATTACAGGAAAACGGAAATGATAAAGCTTATCTTTACGGTATAGATCAAATGGATGGACTTTCTGTATTGGCTGTATTAGCTAATGATCCGGAAAAATACAATCTTCCACAAAATCCTGAAACTCCGGTTTCAGTACAGCTATGGGATAAAATCCCTCTACTACCTATGGTAATGATTGGTGGAGGAGTAGTGTTAGGTTTTAATTTTCTTCACAGTAGAAAAAATCAAAAATTGACAAAACAAAATGGTAGAAACTATCGTTCCCAAAGGAGGGAGAAATAGTGAGTGAGGTGACAATACGCATAAACGGAAAACAGCTAACAGTACCTGAAGATGCAACTATTTTAACTGCTGCCAAATCGGCGGGAGTTGAAATTCCTACATTATGCCATCACCAAGATATTCACACACCGGAAGTTTATAAAGAAAGTGCCTGTCGAGTTTGTATGGTTGAAGTATCCGGTGAAAGTGCCCCTGTCCCCAGTTGTGTAACTCACGTAGAAGAGGGGATGGACATTGTAACTGATAATCGCAAAATTAATCAGGCCCGAAAAGTTATTGTAGAGGCCCAACTAGCTAATCACTATACCGATTGTGGACAGTGTGTGAGGATGGGAGAATGTGAATTAAGAACCGTGGCAGAGGAACTGGGGATTAACAATATTGAATCTCAAGGAAAAACAGAAGCTGATCAGGATGCGGATGATAGTAATCAAGGGATCGTACTGGACCCAAATAAATGTATTCTCTGTGGTCGTTGTGTTCGGGTGTGTAATGAAGTACAAAGTGCAGGTATTTTACAATTTTATGATGGTACTATTGAAAATGGATTGAATCCTCCATTTTCTAAGCGTATTTCACCACCTTGGGAAAAGGATTTAGCTGACACATCGTGTGTGGAATGCGGACAGTGTTCTACTGTGTGTCCTGTAGCGGGTATTACTGAAAAAACCCATGAATCTTCAGTTTACCGTGCCCTTAAAGACCCCGACAAACACGTGGTAGTCCAAACTGCTCCCGCAATCAGAGTTTCAATTGGAGAAGAATTTGGTCTATCACCTGGAGAAATTTCTACAGGACAGATGGTCATGGGACTTAGGGAATTAGGTTTTGACAAAGTCTTTGATACTGTTTTTACAGCGGATTTGACTATTATGGAAGAGGGGTATGAATTCATAGACAGACTGAATAATAATGGGAAACTTCCCATGTTTTCTTCTTGTAGTCCAGGATGGGTTAAATTTATGGAGCACAATTACCCGGAATATTTGGACCATTTATCCACATGTAAATCTCCACAACAGATGTTGGGGACTTTAGCAAAGACTTATTATGCAGAACAGATGGATGTAGATCCGGAAGACATTTATGTGGTTTCACTAATGCCCTGTACTGCCAAAAAGTTTGAGGCAGCTAGGAGCGAAATGTCAGCCCATGAGGGCGTACAAGATGTAGATGCGGTTTTGACTACCAGGGAGTACGCTAGAATGTTGAAAGAACAGCAGATTGACCTTGCCAATTTGGACGAATCCGATTACGACAAACCCCTGGGGATTTCTACCGGGGCTGGCGCTATTTTCGGCGCTACAGGCGGTGTCATGGAAGCAGCACTTCGAACAGCTGTAGAAGTGATTACTGGAGAAGAATTAGATCGTTTAAATTTTACCCAGGTGAGAGGATATGAAGGAATAAAAGGAGCGGAATTGGATGTAGGAGGTGTGACTGTAAAAGTAGCAGTTGTTCATGGACTATCCAATGCCAGAAAAGTGATGGAACTGATATCACGAGGTGAGCTATTCTACCACTTTATTGAGGTTATGACCTGTCCTGGGGGTTGTATTGGTGGAGGAGGTCAGCCGCTTCCGGCCACTTATGAGAAGAGGACCGCTAGAATAGGTGCACTGTATCAATTAGATGAAAATACAACTTTGAGAAAGTCACATGAAAACCCGGCAGTTCAAAAGCTATATCAAGACTTCTTAGGTGAACCCAATGGTGAAAGATCCCATGAACTTTTGCATACAGAGTATCAACATAGAAAGCAGCCTATCACAGCTTATTCACCTGTTAAAGATCTGAATAGCTTAAATGGTGAAGGTCGGGTAGAGTCTGACTCTCAAAGTGGTCAGTCATCCTTAAACCTAAACAATGAAAAATTTACTATTAGTAATGTAGAGGAATTGTCAGAGACAATCAAAGAGAAAACTAATGGTTCACATAAATCAAATGGAAAACTCTACAAAAAACCATTATTTAATGAAGTGTCTTCTCAAGATAATGGCAGAAAATTTGAGTACTTGATTGTAAATGGTACTTCAGCTGGTGATATAGGGAGTTATGATCACAGATATTTGATTGAATACTCCAGTGAACTGTTAGATCAGTTAAATTCTTTAATTCAGGAGTATCAAATCTCTAAATGTTATCTCGGTATAGATGTATCTAAACCCGATGCACTATCGGTTTATACCGATAAGCTCCGGCAAAATAGTGATATAGAAGTGATTCCTTTAATTGAAAAATACCCCAAAGACTATGAACACTATCTTATAAAAAATGTCATTGACCGCAATATTCCAAGTGAAAAGTCGCCAACTGAGTATGGAATACTGGTACTAAATGTAGAAGAACTGTTTGTTTCCAAAGATACATTAGAAGAATCTCAAACCCTTCGTAAAAGAGTAGTAACCGTAGATGGACCTGCAGTAGATAGTCCCGGTAATTACTTGATTGAATTGGGAACCAGTGTAAGTAAAGTGTTAGAGCTTTGTTCCAATACTAAAGAAAATTTGCTTGTCTATATTGATGGAAAAGAAGTGCTCAACCCTGATGAAAATTATATTAGTAGTGAAACTGGAAGTATAATAGTTTATCCGCAGGAAAACGGTTTATCACATACGAAAAACTTTCATCTGAAAGCTTTTTTGGACTGTGTACGCTGCGGCAAGTGCGTGGAAAATTGTCCTTCGGGTTTATATCCCAGTGAGATTGCTAATAACGTACAAATAGGACATTACAAGCGTGCTGAAGTTCTAGGTTTATCAGAGTGTATTGGTTGTAGTGTTTGTGCATATCTCTGTCCTTCTAATAGACCGATACCTGATATAATTAGCCGAGCTCAAAATGAGCTTAGTTTAGATTTGCAATGAAGTCTTTGTTTTTTCACATGTAACTTTAACTTATCTTAACAATGAGGAATATGATAAGGAGGTTTAAATATGAATTTCCAAAAAATACTGCCTACTTCCAAGCCAAATTTACAGGCCGGTATTTCAGTAGGTACAGCCATGAAAGATGTCTTGATTGCCTTATTACCAGTAACTTTAACTGCCGTATATTTTTTTGATACCCATGCTTTGATGTTGATCTTGGCTTCTATAGCAACAGCGGTAATCACAGAAATTGTGGTTAGAAAAATTTTGGGCAGATCCGTCAGTATAAATGATTACAGTGCAGTAGTCACAGGTTTACTTGTGGCATTGGTGCTCCCCGCACACAGTTCGATTTGGCGGGCTGTACTTGCCAGTTTTTTTGCCATTGTTTTGGCAAAAGAGTTAATGGGAGGCCTGGGTTGGAATAGATTGAATCCCGCACTCTTTGGATATGCCGTTACTTTAATGTTCGGAGGTTGGTTTGCTGTAAACGAAGTAACTATTTTAGGACAAATTGATGCAGTTACTCAAGCTACGCCTTTAGCTATGCTAAGTCAAGGAGTAGAGATGCCTGGTTATGGCTCCATGTTATTGGCACATCCTGGAGGTTCTTTAGGAGAAACATCCGCCTTGGCCGTGATATTAGGTGGTCTGTACCTATTGTATAGAAAGCAAATTAATTGGAGAATACCTACAGCTATTTTAATAACGGTGTTTTTAGGTGCTTTGGTGGCTGGTCAAGATCCAATTTACAGCTTGTTAGGTGGAGGTGTATTGTTAGGGTCTTTCTTTATGGCTACTGATTGGGTGACCTGTCCTATAAATAATCGTGGGAAAGTCGTATATGCTGTACTCACCGGTTTGCTGATCTGTCTGTTCCGCTTTGTTTTTCCCACAACAGGAGGTGTGGCTTTCTCCATCCTGATAATGAATGCTGCAGCACCTTTGATTGAAAAGGTTACTATGCAGCCTTTATGGGAACTATCAAACACATAATAAACTCAGTTTACTTTGACAATAATGATATAAATTGTTAATATAACAATATACCCCCTACCCGTTATAGTATTGAGGTGATAATATGGCTCACAAATTTCATCCTGATAATAAAAGTAAGTTAAACAGTGAAGAGCGCAGAAAGATATTGCCACCAGAACAGGTGCTATCAGAATTTGGTCTTACTCAAGGCGATATAGTTGCAGATGTAGGATGTGGAATAGGGTTTTTCTCATTACCTGCTGTTGAATTTGTAGGAGAACAGGGGAAAGTGTACGCTTTAGATATATCCAGCGACATGATTGAAACCTTGCAACAGAAAAAAGAACAAAAACAGCTAAATAATCTTATTCCTATGGTTACAGAAGAAAATAATTTAAAGTTATCAGAACACACGGCTACATTTGCTTTACTTAGCACAGTTCTCCATGAAGCGGAAAATTTACATGAATTTTTGGCAGAAACTAAGAGAATACTTCAGCCGGGAGGCAAAATTGCTATTATTGAATGGAAATATCAACAGACTGAAAAAGGCCCACCTATAGATCACAGACTATCTCCTGAACAGATTAACAAAATGCTGGAAGAGTTAAATTTTTTAGGTATTCGTTCCTGTGACTTTAATGACAACTTTTATACAGTAAGTGCGAGAAAATATTAAGTAAATTCACAGTTGAATGGCTGTATAGTATTATCTATTACTTTACCGAGTGCTGCAGTAACTCTCGATCGTACTGTTTACCACGACTGCCATGGAAAGTCCTTAGGTGGTCGTAATTTTTGTGTTCAAAATGAACAAAAATATTCACTAAGTACTAATAATTGATTGTG
>CAZKUS010000129.1:0-6155 GCA_964556025.1 uncultured Clostridia bacterium
CAGGCTGATTCTTTTGGTACTAACTACTTCGCTATTGACCTTAACCACATCGCCTATATCATTGACAGATGCTATTGAGCATTTATTATCACCGTTTAATAGGATTGGGGTCCCTGCCCACGAACTAGCTATGATGATGACAATTGCGTTGAGGTTTATTCCTACTTTGATGGAGGAAACGGATAAAATAATGAAAGCACAAAAG
This sequence comes from uncultured Clostridia bacterium, assembly GCA_964556025.1. Classification (GTDB taxonomy): domain Bacteria; phylum Bacillota; class Natranaerobiia; order Natranaerobiales; family Natranaerobiaceae; genus Natranaerobius. The sequence goes on from CAZKUS010000129.1 coordinate 206, forward strand.
GCCCGTGGGGCAGACTTCGAAACTGGAAGTTTGTGGGATAGAGCCAAAAACCTGGTTCCTCTTTTAGTACCACTATTTATCAGTGCTTTTAAAAGAGCTGATGAACTTGCTTTAGCAATGGAATCCCGTTGTTATAGAGGAGGAGAAGGAAGAACTAGTTTTAAGCAGCTAGCAACACATGGGAGAGATTATATGGCATTTTCAACTCTCCTGGTTCTGCTGGGGGCAATCTTGTACCTGGGCTATTAAGGAGTGGTTTAGTGAAGAATATCAAATTAACATTGGCATATGACGGCACGAATTATCACGGTTATCAACTGCAGAGCAATGCCATAACCGTGCAAGAAAAATTGGAAAATGCCTTGAATTATGTCTATCATCCACACAAAATCACTCCTTACAGCGCATCACGAACGGACTCAGGAGTTCATGCAGAAGGCCATGTAGTCAACTTTTTTGCTCCTAAAGATATCTCTATTTCTAAAATCCCATTAGCCATTAATACAAACTTACCCAATGATATAGCTGTTATTGACGCTGAACTCGTGGGAGAAGATTTTCACGCTCGCAGAGATGCTGTTAAAAAAGAATATCATTATTACGCTTACTATGCTCATTATATGGATCCTTTTTGGCGAAATTATGCTATACACCTGAGAGATAATAAATTGGACTTAGCTGAAATTAAAGAGACAGGGAAACAATTTATTGGCAAACATGATTTCACAGCATTTCGATCTATTCAGGGAGGAGATCCCTCAATAGATCCTGTTAAGGAAATATACACTTTTGATATTGAGTATCAAAAAGATAAATTAATTGTGTTTAAAATTACTGGAAACGCTTTTTTATATAAAATGGTTAGAATTATGGTAGGAACCTTGCTAGAGATCGGACGAGGGAAAATCACTCCTAATACAATACGAACAGCTTTGGATACCGGTGATAGAGACTTAGTTGGTCCTACTGCAGATCCCCATGGATTGGTACTTCATCGAATTTGGTATCCTTGACATATAATGAAAGTTTGTATTAAAATGTACGCATGGATTTATGTGTATAAAAAGCCCCGGAAATACACGATTTTTATAAATGAGGAGGGAAACGACAATGCGGACCACATACATGGCAAAGCCAAAAGAAGTGGACAGAAAGTGGTATACAGTTGATGCCACCAATAAGCCACTGGGAAGGCTAGCCAGTGAAATAGCACAGGTTCTACGCGGTAAGCACAAACCCGTGTTTACACCTCATGTGGATACAGGTGACTATGTAATTGTACTAAATGCAGATAGAGTTCTTTTGACAGGTAAAAAGCTAACACAAAAACATCATTATAATCATTCCGGTTATCCCGGAGGTTTAAAAGCAGTTAATTATGAAACCTTATTAAAAGAAAAACCTGAAAAAGCAATCGAAGTTGCTGTAAAAGGGATGCTGCCTAAAAACCGTTTAGGCAGAAATATGATTAAAAAATTAAAAGTCTATGCTGGTGAAGATCACCCTCATCAGGCACAGCAGCCTGAACACTGGGAACTGTAATTTAAACCATCATAGATTATTGACAAACACTGACATTTACAGAAGGGAGGCTTATGGAAGTGGCAAAGGTACAATACTTCGGAACCGGAAGGCGAAAGACTTCCGTTGCTCGGGTGAGATTAGTGCCAGGGAACGGTAAGATCATCATCAATGATAAAGACATGGAAAGTTACTTTGGTTTAGAAACTTTGAAAGCTGTTGTTCAGCAGCCTTTAGAAACAGTTGAAATGAATGGTAAATTTGACGTAATAACTAATGTACAGGGCGGTGGCCATAGCGGCCAGGCAGAAGCTATCCGTCACGGTGTTGCGAGAGCACTTATAAATGCCGATGAAGAGCTTCGTCCTCTTCTCAAAAAAGAAGGCTATTTAACTAGAGATCCGAGAATGAAAGAGAGAAAGAAATACGGACTCAGAAAAGCCAGAAGAGCTCCTCAATTCTCCAAAAGGTAACAGTTATATTGCAAATAAAAAACACCCTTCATGGGTGTTTTTTTGTTGGCTCAGTTAAAGTTGAGTGTTGATAGCAATAAACACTTCAAGTGAAATTGAAGTGTTATTGCTATCAACAACAGAATATAACAGCGCCTTTAGAAAAGTAGAATCCCTAAAACTGCTGAGATTCCAATCATCAAAATAGGGTGTGGGCGTTTTATTACCATGACTCCGAAAACCAAAAACGCTATGAATACTCCCCTATAATCTATTATAGCTGATCTGGCAATGATGATACCTGCAAATAGAATTAACCCTATAACAGCCGGTCTGACACCTGAGAAAAAACCTTTCGCTCCCCAACAGTGATAATATCTTTCTAAAAACTTAGCCAATAATAAAATTAAAATTATTGAAGGGGTTATGACTCCTAAAGTTGCTGTGGCTGCTCCCACTACTCCCCCTACTTGGTATCCTATAAAAGTAGCGGAATTTACTGCTATTGGTCCAGGTGTCATTTCGGCAATGGCAATCACATCTAAAAAAGCAGATTCGGATAACCATCCTCGGTTATTAATGATTTCTTCTTGAATTAAAGGTATCATGACATAACCGCCACCAAAACTAAACAGTCCGATCTTGATAAAAGTGATAAATAGCTCGAAAACAATCATGAGTTCTCACCTGCGCAATCTATTCCCCGATATTTGGTTAAAATCCCTAATCCACCAAAACCAAGTATAATAATAATGGGATGAACACCCAATAGTGCCAAAATCACAGCCACAACAAAAAAAGCAATTGCCAACTTATTATGAATTAGTACGGGTTGTCCTATTTTATAAACTGCGGCTAGTATTAAACCGACTACACCAGGACGAATCCCCATAAACATTTGCTCTATTAGAGGATGTTCTTGCCAGGTAACTAAAAAAGCTGCAATAATAAGTATAATAGTGAAAGATGGTAAAATAACTCCCATGATAGCACTTAAAGCTCCCTTAGTACCTCGGATACTGTATCCGATATAAGCAGCAGTATTAACGGCGAGAGCTCCGGGGATACATTGAGTTACAGCTATGGTATTTAAAAATTCTTGTTCTTCTAACCAGGATTTCTTTTCCACTATTTCTTTTCGTATGAGAGGAAGCATGGCATATCCCCCTCCAAAAGTAAAAGCTCCTAACTTTAAAAATACCAAAAATAATTGCAAACAGATGTTAGCGGTTAAATGCATAAAATCACTACTCCCAGTATAAACAAACCAAATACTTACTGTTTCAGTATAAAATAAAATAAAAAATTCTACAAGCAAGGCGGATTAAAATAACCAATATCACATATGTATACACAGGGGGATAAATAGTGTGGTCTGTACTTATAAATAAAAAGCAAGTATTTGTGTACCTGAGTTTACTGGTATTTGGTTTAATATTGTTCCTAAGTTGGTTATATATGTACACTGATCAGTCGGACCAGAATTTGGCTATTAATTTTCAAGAAAATAGTACTGAAAAAAGTGTAGAAAAAATAGTAGGAAGGTTCGGGAGACATGATGAGAAACAAGTGACAAGCGAAGAAGTGGAGTTGGATTCATCCACAAGACTGCCATTGCAAGATATCAAAATAGGAATTGATCCTGGTCATGGAGGTTTTGATCCCGGATATTTTACTGAAGATTTGAGAGAATGTGATATAGTCTTAGAAATAGCATTAAAGCTGAGAAGGCTCTTAGAACAAGGTGGGGGCCTAGTTGTTATGACTCGTGACAAAGATGAAGACCGTCTAGAGTCAGGCAAAAGTGGAAGTCCAAGAGACGAGTTAACTAAGCGGGTTGAATACCTGTCTAAACAGGAAATCGATATACTGGTAAGTATTCACGCAAACAGCATTTCTAGTCCGGTTTGGCATGGGGCACAAACATTTTATTCCCCTGGAGATGAGTACAGTAAATTTTTATCAGAAAGTATACAAAGTCAACTTCGCACAGTTTTAGCTAATACAGATAGAGTGGCATTACCTGCAAATTATTTTATATTAAACGAAATACCTAGGGCTTCAGCATTAATAGAAGCAGGATTTTTAACAAATCCTAGGGAAAAAGAACTTTTGCAGACTGATGAATATCAAGAACTGGTGGCCTGGTCAATCTATTTGGGAATCCTAGATTACTACCACAGCAAAGCCCCGCAGTAGTAATGCGGGGCAAATCACCAATAAAATATTTAATTGCCAAATTAACTATAATAACACTTGAACTATTAATTAATAGAAACTTTTGAGTACGTCATCTAAAGTAGGGACACCTATTTCTTGAAGCTCGTAGCGAATCCTCACTGCTGGTTTTTCTATGTTAGCAACTCTTCTCAAGTCTATAGGAGTGCCCAATAATACTGTATCACAGTCGGTATTATTGATAGTTTGTTCTAATTCTTTCATTTGTTCTCTTCCATAACCCATGGCAGGAAGTAGATTTTCTATATGAGTGTAAGTGTCGAAAGTCTCTTTTATACTACCTACTGCATAAGGTCTGGGATCTACTATCTCTTTAGCACCGAATTTTTGTGCCGCTAGAGTTCCAGCACCATAACTCATTTCGCCGTGAGTTAGTGTAGGGCCGTCTTCCACTATTAATACTCTTTTATCTTTGATAGCATCAATATCACTAGGGAATACTGGTGAGACTCCTTCAATTACCGTAGCTTCGGGAGCCAATTTTTTTATGTTTTCCCGTACTTGAGTTATTCCTTCATTAGAAGCGGAATCTATCTTGTTTACTAAAGCAACATCGGCTAATCTGAGGTTTGCTTCTCCAGGATAATAGCGGAGTTCATGATTCGGTCTGTGAGGGTCTACTAAAACTATGTGTAAGTCTGGATTGTAAAATGGAATATCGTTATTTCCTCCGTCCCATATAATAATATCGGCTTCTTTTTCAGCTTCTTGTAAAATTTGCTCATAATCTACACCGGCATATACAATAATACCTTGGTCGATATGGGGCTCATACTCTTCGCGTTCTTCAATAGTGCATTCGTGTTTATCCAAATCATCGTAATCGGCAAAACGTTGACATGTCTGTTTTGCTAGATCACCATAAGGCATGGGATGCCTAATCACTACCACCTGTTTCCCTTGTTCTTTTAGTAGATCACAAACTTTTCGGGTAGTTTGACTTTTCCCAATCCCTGTTCTAACAGCACATATTGAAATTACTGGTTTATTTGATTTAATCATGGTAGATTTAGGGCCTAATAATGTAAAATCAGCACCTGCAGCGTTAACTTCACTGGATTTGTTCATTACGTATTCGTGAGGTACATCACTGTATGAAAAAAAGACTTCGTCAATATCATATTCTTGAATCAAATTGGTCAATTCTTCTTCTGCATAAATGTCTATTCCGTTAGGATACTTGTGACCAGCCAACTCTGGCGGATACTTTCTTCCCTCAATGTTTGGGATTTGGGTAGCCGTCATGGCAACAACTTGATAATCATCATTACCCCTAAAATAGACATTGTAATTGTGAAAATCACGACCCGCAGCACCCATAATCAAAACTTTTTTAGTCATTACGTCACTCCTCCCATTTTAAAATTTCTTTTGAATTCTAAATATTAATTTGTCCCTACTAGATATATTACTATTCTTGAAAAAATTTTCCTGCTAATTACAAAAAGAAAGTTAAAATTTTCTCAATATTGTTCGCTTAATAAAATTAACAAACAATATTACTATATTTGTTGATATAATATCATTGTTTGAGAACTACTAAAATACTTTGATAAACGTCCAAATTGACAGGAAATTGACAGGAATTAGGTATACTTGTCTAGAATTTATTATAGAACAGATTTAGCTATTATAATCAATTTTAAGTAGTCCAATAAAAACTAGGGTATTAAAAATTGTGAGGAGGTCTAATATGAATACTTCCATAATAGGTGTCCCTTTGGATTTAGGTGCAAATA
>CAZKUS010000130.1:0-6101 GCA_964556025.1 uncultured Clostridia bacterium
GTTTTGATAATACATCTTAATGAGCAAATAGGAGAATTAAAGCCAAATAATAGGAGGTTATTTGCTGATCATATTTTGGATGAGCAATTGATCAGGTAGCTTTAATTCGACTATTTGAGAGTTTTAGATGTATCAAAACAAGCATTTAAAGTGAAATTGAAGTTTTATTGCTATCAACTTTCAAATTATACAAGCTATACTATAAGTCAGAAGGATCTACCACTTGGAACCCTTCGCCCATAACTTCACTGGCATTGGTAACAATCACAAAAGCCGAAGGATCCAATGAATAAATTAAATATTTGACTTTGGAAATTTCAGTTCTATTCACTACAGTGAGAATCATATCCCGATCCTCACCAGTGTAGCTTCCGCGGGCAGAGATATTAGTGGCACCACGACCCATCTGATGCAATATCTCTTCAGCAATATCTTGAGACATCTCGGATATGATAAAAGCCGCTTTTTCCTGACGGAAGCCCTGTTGAACCATATCTATAACTTTGCTAGATACAATCAAACTGATCAGTGCGTACATTGCTATTTCAGGTCCAAAGAAAAACGCTGAAGTCGCAATTATAACTATATCGAACCCGACAATTGCTTGGCCCATGGTAAGGCCTGTGTATTTAGTCAGCAGTTGGGCTGACAGAGCAGTTCCACCAGTAGTACCCCTGTTTCGAAACACAGTACCAAGTCCGATACCTACGATAATTCCACCATAAACAGCTGATAGTAGATAGTCTCCAGTGACATCAGGCACAAACGCAAAAACCTCTATCAAGAATGAAAACATGATAGCACCAAAAATAGTCCTAATAGTATACTTGACACCCATGATCTTCCCTTCAGCTATTAACAAGGGTATATTAAAAGCCAGGACCGTAGCACCCACGGGTATCCCCAGCACATATAAAAATACTATACCCAAACCGCTGACACCACCGGCAGCCAGTTGATTCGGGATCAGAAACGCGTTCATGCCAGCTGCTGCAATGCTGCAGCCAATTAGTATTCCAATAAAGTCCCAGATCAATTCCTTTAACTGACGCTTGTGATGTTCTTTCATAGCTACTTTCTTCATAGTTACCGCCTCCTTCCGCCAGGTAATAGCCAACTCCACTTGTATTACTCATTAATCATTCATCTTTTGCACCAGATATTCTTGAATCAAGGGATCAAGATCACCATTCAAGACTCCTTCAGCATTCCCTATCTCAAAATTAGTTCGGTGGTCTTTTACCATGGTGTAGGGATGGAATACATAAGATCTAATTTGGCTGCCCCAGGCGATCTCTTTTTTGTCACCTCGCATGGCTTCCTGTTCCTGGCGTCGTTTCTCCTCTTCCTGTGCCGCAAGTTTTGCTCGCAAGACTTTATAGGCCATTTCTTTATTTTTGTGTTGAGACCTTTCATTCTGGCACTGCACCACTATTCCGGTAGGTTGATGTGTAATGCGCACCGCCGAATCCGTGGTATTGACGTGCTGTCCCCCGGCACCACTGGCCCGGAATGTATCCAACTTGATATCATCATCTTTAATGTCGATCTCAACATCATCATTATTTATCTCTGGAACCACATCTAAGGATGCAAATGAAGTATGCCTGCGCCCCGAGGAGTCAAAAGGTGAAACACGCACTAATCTGTGCACTCCCGCCTCGGATTTTAGATAACCGAAAGCATACCGCCCTTTTACCAGCAGGGTCACAGATTTAACTCCGGCATCGTCACCCGGCAGATAGTCAAGGGTCTGATAATCAAATCCCCGGTACTCCATCCAACGAGTGTACATACGGAGAAGCATCTCCACCCAGTCCTGGCTTTCAGTCCCGCCAGCACCAGCATGCAAACTCATAATCGCATTATTATTGTCATAGCGACCTTTCAGCATATTCTTCAATCTGATTTCAGACAGCTGTTGTTCAAAATTTTTCAGTACTTTACGCATTTCAGTTAGATCTGTCTCCCCATCCTCTTCATCGGATAATTCTATCATGACTGAAACTTCGTCCCTCATTTCATCCAATTCATAAATTTCATCTAACTGTTCTTTTATTTCCTGACGTTCTTGGGACACCTGCTTAGCTCTCTCTTGATCATCCCAAAAACCGGGTTCTGTCATCTGTTTTTCCAGTTCTTTCAGCCTTTTTTCCATATTAGAGGGGTCAAAGTGAAGCCCTCATTTCTTGTAATAATTCATTCAGTTCATCAAATCGGGTTTTCACTTCACCCATATTCTGAACTTTTTTGTCAGCAGATTTGTCTTTCATCTAATCACTCCCAACATGAAAGTATGTTAGGCCCGAGATAGCTCGGGCCTTGTAAATCTTAATATAGTTTTACGCTAATTACGCGGTTTGCTAATTTCAGGCGATTTATTTAGTTACAATAATTATGCGGGTTTTCCACAACACTTTTTGTATTTCTTACCACTACCGCAAGGGCAGGGTTCGTTTCTACCAATTTTACGGCCCCGACGCACAGGAGTCTTTTTAGCTTGACCTTGATTTTGACCATCTTGAGAACTCTCACCCGAAGCAGCACCCACGCTTCCGGAAGCAGCTGCTCCAGAACCTTGTCGTGCAGAACCGAAAGCCTCTTGGGAACTTCCGCCCCCTCCGCGCTGACCGTCAACATTGGCAACTGCCTGTCGCTTGGGTGATGAGGTCTCGTTTATCTGCACTCTCAATATCAGGCGAGTAATCTCTTCTTTAATGGAAGCCACCATATTCTGGAACATGTCGAATCCTTCATACTTGTACTCCATCACGGGGTTTTTCTGGCCATACGCGCGCAAGCCGATACCCTGTCGAAGCTGTTCCATGGCATCCAAGTGATCCATCCACTTGGAGTCAACCACTCGCAGCATGATAACTCGCTCCAGCTCACGCATGCGTTCTTCGCCTATCTCTTCCTCTTTTTGACGGTAGGCCTCTTCCGCCAAATTCATTAGATATTCTCTAATAGTTGCGATGGCCTCTTTGGGCTCTTTATCGGCAGTCAGTTCTTCAATTTCTTCTACACTGCCCCAGCCGGGAAGAAGAAAGCTCTTGCGCCCAAAATTGACGAGGGCTTCCAAATCCCATTCTTCTGGATATATTTTCTCAGAAGCATAGCTCTCCAGGGCCTCTTCTACCACATCAGATATCATATCCTTAATGGCATCACTCAAGTCGTCTCCTTTGAGCACCTGTCTCCTCTGATCGTAGATAACTTTTCGCTGCTGATCCATGACATTATCGTATTCCAGCACATGCTTACGGATACTGAAATTTCTACCTTCAACTTTTTTCTGGGCATTTTCAATGGCACCTGTGACCATGGAAGAATCTATCGATTGGTCCTCATCAAAACCCAGTTTATCCATCATGGAGTAAATATTATCCGAACCGAACAGACGCATGAGATCGTCTTCTAAGGAAACGTAAAACCTACTGGCACCGGGATCTCCCTGGCGACCAGAACGTCCACGAAGCTGATTGTCTACCCGTCGACTTTCATGGCGCTCAGTACCGATAACGTATAAACCGCCCAGATCAGTTACACCAGTACCTAGTACAATGTCAGTACCACGTCCGGCCATGTTAGTGGCTATGGTAACAGTACCTCTTTGTCCGGCATTTTTAATAATTTCAGCTTCTTTTTCGTGATTTTTGGCATTTAGTACTTGATGAGAAATGCCTTTCTTTTTCAACATAGCCGAAAGTTCCTCAGATTTTTCTATAGAAACAGTACCGACCAGTACTGGCTGCCCGCGGCTATAACACTCTTCTATATCTTCCACAACGGCCTGAAATTTGGCCTGTTCTGTTTTATAAACACGGTCAGGAAGATCTTCACGGATCATGGTTTCATTGGTAGGTACCACCACTACATCCATACCATAAATCTCTTGAAATTCCTCTTCCTCTGTAGCAGCAGTTCCAGTCATTCCAGAAAGTTTATTGTACAGTTTAAAGAAATTCTGAAAGGTAATACTGGCCAAGGTTTGGCTTTCTTTCTCGATCTGTACACCTTCCTTAGCTTCTATTGCTTGATGCAGACCGTCACTGTAGCGCCTTCCCGGCATTTTACGACCGGTAAACTGGTCTACAATAACTACCTGCCCGTTTTCCACTACATAGTCATTGTCCCGTTTCATCAGAACATGAGCTTTCAAGGCCTGATTTAGGTGGTGAGACAGCTCCAAATTTGTATCATCATACAAGTTCTCTACACCCAAGAAACGTTCAGCCTTTTCCACACCATCTTCAGTGAGCATTACACTATTGGCCTTTTCATCCACTGTATAATCTTCATCCCGCTTTAGAATCGGCACAAATTTTGCCATTTTGTAATACAGTTCCTTGGGCTTGTCGGAAGCACCAGATATAATTAGAGGCGTTCTAGCCTCATCTATAAGAATACTATCTACCTCGTCAATGATGGCAAAGTTTTGTTCTCTTTGGGTAAGATTCTTTTCATATAGAGCCATATTATCTCTCAGATAATCAAAACCAAATTCATTATTGGTACCATACACTATATCACATTGATAGGCTTCCCGCCGCTCTTCAGAGTTCATGCCGTGAGCGATAAGACCTACGTTAAGTCCCATGAAATTGTAGACCTGCCCCATCCATTCACTATCACGTTCAGCCAAATAGTCGTTGACAGTGACAATGTGTACACCTTTACCTGTCAGGGCATTTAAATAGGCGGGCATAGTAGCTACCAGCGTCTTACCTTCACCGGTTTTCATCTCAGCAATGCGGCCTTGATGCATAACTACTCCACCTAGCACCTGGACATCAAAATGGCGCATCCCCAAAACCCTTTTGCTGGCCTCTCTAACCACGGCAAAGGCCTCGGGAAGCAGGTCATCCAAAGTCTCGCCTTGTTCCAAGCGCTGTTTGAATTCCGGTGTTTTATTCTGTAAGTCATAATCGGACAGAGCCTGAATTTTAGGTTCCCATTCATTAACACTGTCCACATATTTTTGTAGTTTTTTCAATTCGCGATCATTAGGATCGCCAATAATTTTGTATATTAAATTCTTTACCAATTATATAACCCCCCTTAATTTCACGGACAATTTTATCACTTCGCAGGAAGGATTACAAGCCAATATATCAACTGTCCAAACGAGGTCTCAACTGCTAATCCATGAGCAGTTGAACAGATATCCTTAATTCGACTTTTTGGCAGTTTTAGGATTACTCCTCGTACTGATACCTGCCTGAAATTTCATAATAAAAATGATAGAGACCGAGTAGTATAAAGGTGAGAGCTATAGTGTTGATCACAGGTACGATTAACGCTGACAGCACCAACGGTAATATATCCACTGCTATCATTATTAAGGAAGTTAAAACACCTATCCCCAAAAATCCAACCAGACAGGATATTAATTTGAATTTATTTGCACCCGAAAGGTTCATGGCAGACGTAATTACTATAGATAATTTTTCTTCCCTACCTCGTTCCAGCAGTTCCATCTCCACAAACAAGAAGTAGAAAAATACTATCCACATTATAATGGTCAAGCTGATATTAATTGTGGCTACTCCCTCTTCACCCATAGTTGGCAAAAGTACCATACCCACAAGTCCAACTAGTAAAGCTACAAAAAAGGTGATGCCCAAAAGTATTAATATGATCACAAGTATTCTAAAGAAGTAGTGCATACCATAGCGGAAAAAAGTTACGATTTGCGGTTTTTTTTGATATAAAATGGCTTCTCTAGCTATACCCAGATAAGCCGGTACTAAAAAGATAGACAAAACCATGGCAAACAATGCCTGTAATATTCCTGCATCGGCTTCTGTGCTTGCAGTAGCACCTGGATTCACGGCTCCTTCAGCTAACAGCGGAATACCAGCCGGTGGCGATTCAGGCAAGACGAAGGGTTCTATTAAATTGAATATATGGTATAGGCCGACTCCATTTTCTGTTGCAAAAAAGCCCCCCTGCTGAATTATCATTGGCAGAGACATAAACAAAAATACGACCATTATTATAAATGAATACAAGAATAAACCCGGGGTTTCCCGGAGAGTTTTCAGTGATCTGTCAAACACCTCAGTAAGTCGCATATTATTCCCCCTATTATTTTCTTG
>CAZKUS010000131.1:0-6100 GCA_964556025.1 uncultured Clostridia bacterium
ATCATGGTACAGACTGATTTTGGTGAAATAATTAAAGCTGGTAAGTCAGTTAAACCTCTGACTACAACTTTGGTCCTGAACTGGTTGGTTAAGCCTTTTACTATGGCTTTTATAGCTTGGCTATTTTTCCGGGTGATTTTCGCCAACTTTGTGGGGTATGAAGTTGGCGGTGATCTCATGGCAGGTATGATACTTCTAGGAATAGCGCCTTGTACAGCTATGGTTTTAGTATGGGGGTATTTGTCTAGAGGTAATATGGGACACGTTGTTGTCATGGTAGCCATTAACTCACTATCAATGGTATTTCTATACGGTCCTCTTGCAGTTTTGCTACTTCCAGTGGCTGATGTACCCGTACCTTTTGGTAGAGTAGCTTTTGGAGTTTTGGCTTATGTGGGACTTCCGTTAGTAGCAGGTTACCTAACACGTAAAATAATGATTGGGTCAAAAGGGAAAAAAGCTTTTGATGAATTTACTGGCAAACTTCACTACGTATCACCGGCAGCCTTATTATTTACAATCGTGGCAATCGTTTCTCCGCAATCAAGTATTGTGTTGACTAATCCTTCTCTAGTACTATTTGTCTTGATAGCACTGACTGTTCAAATTTTCCTTATCTTTGTAATAGGGTACTATATATCTAAGAAGATCGGTCTTGCTTATGAAGATGCGGCACCAACTGCCCAGATTGCTTCCAGTAATCACTTTGAAGTTGCCATTGCTATGTCTATAGCTCTGTTTGGCATTGATTCGCCAGCAACTCTGGCAGCTGTTACCGGAATGTTAATCGAGGTGCCCATAATGTTACTGATAGTGCAGATCTGCTTGAGAACTCAACACTGGTTCCCAAAGGTGAGGAAAGGATCCTAGGATATTATATAATTTAAAGCGAAAGTAACAGGGACTGTCCCAAAAGTGTCCGATTGGCACTTTGAGGGGTACAGTCCCTGTTTATATTTAAAGACAAAAAATAAATATAAATATTTTTTTATATAAATGTTTATTTATACTTGACAAGTTATTTAATATTCGTTATTATAAAAACAGCAGATAATATAAATGAATGTTTATATAACCTGCTGTTTATACGAGGGGGTAACTTGCACATTCGAATTGATTAATTTATTTGAATCTTTTAGTGAATTTTTGAACTTAGTGTAGGCAAAATTGTTAATGGAAAGCTTTGTATTGACCTTAATTTAACCCCCTTTGGAAGATTAAAAATTATTAACTTACAGGAAAAGGGTGATCTGTTAATGGGATTTAAAGATTCAATGATGACAAAAATGATGGATAGTATGTCATCAGAGGAAAGAAAGCGGATGATGAATGATATGATGGATAACTTTTTTGGCAGCATGGATGCTGAAGAAAAACAGGGGCTAATGAAGGAAATGATGGCAAAAATGATGGATAGTATGTCCCCAGAGGAAAGAAAGCGGATGATGAATGATATGATGGATAATTTTCTTGGAAACATGGATGCAGATGAAAAACAAGGGCTAATGATGGATATGATGCCTAAAATGATGGGAATGATGATGGGTGGTGAAAATGACAGCTAGTATTGTTATTTATGAAAAGAGGTGTTTTAAATTCAAGACCTAGCTAATTTATTTAAAATTTTCTGTGACAGTAACAGGCTTAAGATTATATTTACCTTAAAGAACACACAAAAATCAGTTTCACAAATTATCAATGATACTAGACTGTCTCAACCGTTAGTATCGTTTCATCTTAAAGTACTCCGTCAAGCAAATGTGGTTACAACCAGTAGAAAAGGAACATTTGTTTTTAATGAGCTTTCACATCCAGAATTAATTGATCTCCTTGAGTCATTTAGCGAATTTAGTGAAGGCAAAATTGCTACAGAAGAAATTTTTACAGGACCTAATTGTAAACCCCCGTGGTCAAAAGATGATTAGTATATTGAAGAAATAATTAATTTATAAAGGGAGGAATTATATTGAGACCTAATTATGGCAAAAGAAAGATGGAAGAAAATCAAGAAAAGATGCAAGGAATGAAGCAAAACATGATGAGTAAGCAAAGTGGAGATTTTAATCCCATGGAAATGTGTAAACAAATGCAAGAAACGATGAACCAAATGGTTAACATGGCTGGACAGCAAAACCCTGAAGTTCAAGCAATGTTTGACGAATGGAGTGAGGAAGTAGAAAAAGAAATAATCAGTTTACTTAAGGAAGAAAATGAGAATAACCTTAACATCTCAAATATTTCTGAAAAGCTCGGAATTAGTGATGAAAGTACATTATTTTTTATCAGTAAATTAATCCGAGAGAAAAAAGTTCAGGTAACAGGACTTAAAGTGAATTAAGTTATCAAATGTTTTAAATAAATTTTTAGGGGGTGAATTTGATGCCTTGGGTTTATCCTTATGGTTGGGTGATTCCTCTAATCTTTTTAGGAGTGTTCCTATTTTTTTTCTTTTTTAATTGGAGGCGGTTTGGAAGACCTGGTCCACCAAATTCCGCTTGGTGCTCTCCTCGTGCAAATTTGAGAGAAGAATGGCATTTAGATACCAAAATTGAAAAATTATCATTAGAAATTGAAGATTTGAAAAAAAGTGTAAATGATTCAAACAAAGAGGACGTTCAAAAGAAAATTACAGAATTAGAAAAAGAGCTTAAAGACTTAAAAGATAATTTATAGAGTCTCTATGTAAGGGAGTGAGTTATATTAATACACAAATAAAATTAATCCAAATCAATTATTGTGGTGATTGAGGCTTTTATCCCCAAGCTTCCAGTTTGGCAGCTTACTTGAATGATAATTTAAAAATTGAGGACGATACTATGAATTTAGTAGATGTTGGTGCAGGTGTTTTTCAAGTTTTGATAAATGATACTGAAATATTTGACAATAGAACTGCTGGTAAAAAATTTCCCGATGAACAAGAAATTTTGGAAGAAATCAAGAGCATGTAACTTCAGTAGACAACTATATAATCTTTTGAAAGAGAAAAAGGCAGGGGAATTTCCCCTGCCTTTTGTATGGATAGAACTTTTAGGCCTGGAAATAAATATAAAAAGTTTGTTATAATAATACAGTTAAAAATTAGGAAAATTCTTGACTAAAATTAAAAACACAAAATATAATAAAATTAAAATAATTGATGGGCGCTTTTTATTTAACTATTAATTTTAGAATTTTTAAACTAATACAAAGGGGGAGATTGTAGTGAAGAAAACCATTTTACACAATCTTTTTGACAATTTTAAGGTAGGTGGATTTCAAGTTGAATACTGGGATGGAGATTTAAGGAACTATGGAAATGAAGAGCCTACCGTGAAAATTATCTTTAATGAGCCTCTTTCAGTAAAAGAGAGTCTGCAAGATCCTATTGTGGTGTTTGGGGAAGCTTATATGGATGAAACCATCGATTTCCAAGGTGATATGCAAGAAATTATGAAAATAGTGGAACTCAATAAGGATGTGCTGACTGCAGATGATTGGAAAAGTAAATTTGCCGGAGTAGTTAGAGATTTAAGCAATTCTGTAGATAAAAAAAAGCAAAAAGAAGAGGTTCAACACCATTATGATCTCGGTAATGACTTTTTCGCTTTATGGTTAGATGAAACCATGAGTTATTCCTGTGGTTATTTTAAAACTTCAAAAGACACTTTAAAAGATGCGCAATTACAAAAAATTGATCATATTTTAAAAAAGTTACAGTTAAAACCGGGAGAAAAACTTCTTGATATAGGAAATGGTTGGGGATGGCTGTTAATTCGGGCTGCAAAAAAATATAATGTCGAGGCAGTAGGGGTTACTTTGAGTGAAGAACAAGCAAAGGCCAGTAATGAGAGAATTAAAGAAGAAGGCCTGGAAGGTCAAGTGGAAGTGAGACTTCAGGATTATTTAGATTTAGATGAAGAACAAGAACAATTTGATAAGATTGTCAGTGTAGGCATGTTCGAACATGTCGGAAAAGAAAATCTTCCTAAATATATGGACAAAGTCAATAGGTTATTGCGTCATGGTGGGTTATCAATGTTACATACAATTACAGGACTGACAGAAGGTGGGGTCAATCCCTGGATGAATAAGTATATATTTCCCGGAGGGTATATTCCTTCATTTAGGGAAACAATTTGGTTATTACCTGATTACAATTTTCACTTAATGCATGCTGAAAGCCTCAGACTCCACTATGCCCTGACATTGGACCGGTGGTATGAAAACTATAGAAAACACTTAGATACCGTAGAAAAGAAATATGGACGAAGATTTGTACGAATGTGGGAGTTGTTTCTCAGAGGATGTGCGGCATCTTTTAGAACCACTGGTTTAAATATCCATCAAATTCTGTTTTCAAAAGGACTTAATAATGAACTAGAACTGACATTAGACCATGTATATAAGAATTAGTTGGTTAAAATTTTAGTATTAAACGATAATCAAATGAATAATTTTTAATAATTAAAAAAGAACCGCTCGTGATTAAGCGGTTCTTCCTTTTAATTATTTATATACAGGATTGTTGTTTAGCTTATGAATATAAGCCTTCAATGGCCCTTTTAGCCCAAGTGGAATCTTCGAGTATAGCTCTGCCAACCCCGATTAGATCAGCTTTACCGTCAGCCAGGAGCTTTTCTGCAGCTTCGGGTTCAGTGACACCACCGGTCAAGATAACCGGGATGGAAACAACTTCTTTTATAGCTTCAGTGAGTGGTGCGAAAAAGCCCTGTCCTTCCAGTCCAGGGATCATGTAACCTGAATGTCCTCCTGAAATATCGAGAATATCTACTCCTGCCTTTTCAAATTCCCTGGCTGCTACCTTACTGTCCTCAATTGTAGTGCCGCCTTCCTTATAATCTGACGCTCCTAGTCTCAATAAAATGGGAAAATCTTCGCCAACTTCTTTTTTGACAGCTTCAATTACTTCAAGGTGGATTCGTATACGCTTATGTATATCTCCACCATATTTATCTGTTCTCTTGTTAGTAAGTGGAGAGAAAAACTGATTAAGTAGATAACCATGAGCGGAGTGGATTTCTACACCATCGAAACCAGCTTGCTTAGTTCTTCTGGCAGCGTCTTTAAACGATTTTACAATATCAACTATTTCATCTTCAGTAAGCTCATTTGGTGTAGCTCCTTTTCGTGGATTAGCAACTTCTGAGGGTCCTACAGGCTTTATGCCTGTAACTTCTTCGGTGGTTGCACTTCCAGCGTGATTTATTTGCATTACTGCTTTAGACCCATTGCTTTGAATAGTATCGGCTAATTTTTCCAGACCTTTTAATTTATCATCATCAGCTACAGACATTTGATTTTCACTGGCCTTCCCCTCAGGGGAAATGAAGCTGTGCTCAACTATGATTAGCGAGATATAACCACCTTGGGACTTTTCGGAATAATAATCGAGAATAGCTTGAGAAATGGTTCCGTCAGCTTCAGCCTTGGCTGTAGCCATGGGCGGCATAATCAATCGGTTGGTTAAAGTAATAGGACTAGCTTTCAGTTCTTCTAATAAATGTGACATAAAATTCCTCCTTTAGAATTAAAAATAATATTCTATCAAAAGTATCTTAAATAAGGGAAGGGCCCGCCTAAATCAGCGAGCCCTCCCAGTCAAACACGTTCATGTTCCATGATCCCTTTCACGTACCTGTTCACTTCCGTGTTCCACTTCCATGAGTCACTTCCATGATCCACTTCCATGATTCACGTCCATGAGCCAAGTTCACGTTCCAAGTTCACGTACACGTTCGTGTTACTAAATTCTTGATGTGATTCACTTTCATCTTGCATTCTTATTATATCATGGAAAAGAATAAAACACAATGTTTTTTCAGAAAATTAATATATTTATCTTTTCGTCATTGTCTCAAGACATGTAAAAAAGCTTGCACTAATTCCGGATCAAATTGAGAGCCTGAACAGCGTTTAAACTCTTCTATAATTTCTTCTTTGCTCTTGGAATTTTGATAAGGTCTACCATTTGACATTACTTCATAGGCATCAGCAATGGCAGTGATTCGTGCCAGCAAGGGGATTTCTTTACCTTTCAACCCTTGAGGATACCCTTTGCCATCCCATCTTTCATGATGAGCTAAGATACCATCTGCCACAT
>CAZKUS010000132.1:0-6095 GCA_964556025.1 uncultured Clostridia bacterium
CAATAACAAGTCTAAATAAAAGGCTCAGTTTAAGTTGAATGTTGATAGCAATAAAATATAACAACAGCACCTAGGTAAAAAAAGAGGACCGGTTAA
Source organism: uncultured Clostridia bacterium (assembly GCA_964556025.1). GTDB lineage: Bacteria > Bacillota > Natranaerobiia > Natranaerobiales > Natranaerobiaceae > Natranaerobius. The sequence continues at coordinate 97 of CAZKUS010000132.1, forward strand.
TACCGGCCACCCTCTTAAGCAGATTCTCGTTTATTGAGTATGTCAGCTAAAAATTGTCCAGTATAAGAATCTTCTTCCTCTGCTACTCGTTCTGGTTTCCCTTGAGCTACAATCTGTCCACCTTCAGAGCCACCTTCCGGTCCCAAGTCTATAATATGATCAGCAGTTTTGATCACATCCAAATCGTGCTCAATGACTATAACCGTGTCACCATTGTCTACTAATCTATGCAGCACACCTAACAACTTTTTGACATCAGCCATGTGCAATCCAGTAGTCGGTTCGTCTAAAATGTACAGAGTTCTGCCATTGCTGCGCCGGCTGAGCTCTGAAGCTAACTTGACTCGTTGGGCTTCACCACCAGACAGGGTAGTAGCCGGTTGCCCCAGCTTTATATAACCCAAACCTACATCAGCCAAAGTCTGAAGTTTACGTTTGATTTTAGGAATCGAGACAAAAAACTCCAAGGCAGTATCAACGTCCATATCTAATACATCAGCAATGGTTTTGCCTTTGTACTTAACTTCCAGTGTTTCTCTATTGTACCTTTTACCATGGCAAACTTCACACGGTACATAGACATCAGGAAGAAAATGCATTTCGATTTTAATTATCCCATCACCCTTACAAGCTTCACAGCGACCTCCCCGAACATTAAAACTAAATCTCCCTGGTTTATAGCCGCGCATCTTAGCTTCCGGTGTTTCACTAAAGAGTTCTCTGATATGATCAAAGACACCTGTATAAGTAACAGGATTCGATCTCGGTGTACGTCCGATTGGTGCTTGATCGATTTCTACTACTTTATCCAGATTATCCATACCTTTGATTTCGCGATATTCTCCAGGTTTTTTCCTAGCTTTATGCAGTTTAGCTGCCAAAGCTTTGTAGAGCACTTCATGTATCAGTGTACTCTTACCTGATCCCGATACTCCCGTAACACAATTAAATATACCCATGGGAATATCAACATTCAGTTTTTCCAAATTATGGGCTGAAGCCCCTTTTATTTGCAGTTTTTTACCATTGGATTTACGTCGCTTTTGTGGAACTGAGATAGTTTTTTCACCTTTTAAAAATCTGCCGGTAATTGATTGTTCTTCCTCACAAATATCATCTACAGTTCCCTGTGCTACTACATGTCCACCTTCTCTACCTGCTCCTGGACCAATATCTACAACATGGTCGGCTCTTCTCATAGTGGTTTCATCATGCTCGACAACAATCAGTGTATTACCGATATCGCGAAGATTTTCCAGAGTTCTGAGCAGTCTTTCATTATCCCTTTGATGTAAACCTATGCTTGGTTCATCTAAAATGTACAATACACCTGTCAAGCTCGATCCAATTTGTGTTGCCAGACGAATGCGCTGCGCTTCACCACCACTGAGTGTTCCAGCAGAGCGTTCGAGAGTTAGGTATTCTAGACCTACATCTTTTAAAAAACTCAGCCTTTCGATAATTTCTTTTAACACCAACTCAGCAATTGCCCGCTCTTTATCAGTTAGTTCTAATTCTTGAAAAAAGACTAGTGCGTCCTTTACAGTCAAATCAGTCACTTCACCGATATTATTATCACCTACATAGACAGATAAACTTTCGGAGCGCAACCTCTTGCCCTTACAGCTACTACATGTTATTGAAGCCATGTAATTTTCTATCTCTTCTCGGAACCGTTCGGAATTGGTTGTCATATAATGACGAGATAGATTGGGAATTATTCCTTCAAACACTCGGCTTCCCTCATAAGTGCGTCCTCGTCCTGTAGTAAAGCTGAAGTGAAATTCTTGTTCAGATCCGAACAGTAATAAATCTCTTTCACGTTCAGACAATTCTTCAAAAGCTGTATCCATATCAATTTCAAAATGTTGACACGCAGCTGTCAACAAATTGAAAAAATACCCATTCTTATTTTTACTCCAAGGAACAATAGCCCCTTCATTTATAGTCATACCCTTATCAGGTACTATCAGGTCCACATCGAATTCTCTCTTTTCCCCTAGTCCATCACATTCCTGACAAGCACCATAAGGACTGTTAAAACTGAACATTCTAGGAGCTAGTTCCGGAAAACTGAACCCACAGTCTATACAGGCATAGTTTTGACTAAATAGCATTTCCTTGTCTTCATCTAAAACATGGATACCAGCTAGACCGTCAGCTATACTTAGAGCACTTTCCAGTGAATCTGCCAAGCGATTTTGGATATCTGATTTCATCTTGAGGCGATCTACCACAATTTCGATGGTGTGCTGTTTATTTTTTTCCAGGGTGATTTCCTCGGACAACTGCCTTATTTCTCCATCTACTCTTGCCCTAACAAATCCGCTTTTCCTGGCATCTTCCAGGACTTTTTCGTGCTGGCCTTTTCTCCCCCGCACTATGGGAGCTAATATCTGAAATTTAGTTCCCTCAGGTAATGTCACAATTTGATCAACCATTTGATCCACTGTTTGCTGCGTAATCTGTTTGTGACATTTAGGACAATAAGGGTGGCCTATTCGGGCAAAAAGTAGTCTCAAGTAATCGTATATTTCCGTCACAGTACCCACAGTAGATCGAGGATTTTGACTAGTGGTTTTCTGGTCTATGGATATAGCCGGGCTAAGCCCTTCAATATAATCTACATCAGGTTTATCCATCTGTCCTAAAAATTGCCGCGCATAAGCGCTGAGCGATTCCACGTATCGACGCTGGCCTTCAGCATAGATAGTATCAAAAGCTAGCGAACTTTTCCCTGAACCACTGAGCCCGGTCATAACTATAAATTCATTTCTGGGTATTTCCAGATCGACATTTTGCAGATTGTGCTCTCTAGCACCTTGGATAACAAATTTATCTCTCATGATTACAACACCTCTCAAATTCTCTTTCATGAAGGCTGTCTAAAGTTGAATGTTGATAGCTGAACTCTTCGATTGAACGAATTTTGTGTACAAAGGTTGGTAGTACATTTTAACGATCCAACAGTAGGATTAAAGTCAAATAACAGGACGTTATTTGCTGATTATGCTTCTTCATGAAACTGTATCAATACTTTTAAGCACTCTTCAGCTCTATAATAAGATCTCTGAGTTCTGCCGCCTTTTCAAACTCCAGTTCTCTAGAAGCTTGTTTCATCTCTTCTTGTAATTTTTCAATCAATTGCTTACGTTCTTTAGCACTCATCTCGTGGATATTTTCAGTCTTGGGCTGTTCTCCCTCTTCTTCAGAAGCTTTAGTAGCTTCAATCACATCGTGTACTTTTTTCTCAATGGTTCTGGGAGTAATATTATGCTTTTCATTAAATTCAATCTGTTTTTCACGCCTGCGGTCGGTCTCTTCTATAGCTCTCCGCATGGAATCAGTAATTACATCACCGTACATAAGTACTCGGCCATTTACATTTCGCGCTGTACGACCGATAGTTTGTATTAAAGAACGATCATCGCGTAAAAAACCTTCTTTATCGGCATCCAAAATAGCTACTAGACTGACCTCGGGAAGATCCAACCCTTCCCGCAACAGATTGATACCAACCAGAACATCAAACTTACCTAAGCGCAGATCGCGTACTATCTCCATTCTCTCAAGAGTATCAATATCAGAATGCATGTACCGGACTTTTACTCCCATTTCACGCAGATAGTCCGTCAAGTCTTCTGCCATTTTTTTGGTTAAAGTAGTCACTAAAACTCGTTCATTTCGCTCAGTGCGTTTATTTATCTCAGAGTATAGATCATCTATCTGACCCTTTACTGGGCGGACTTCTACCTCTGGGTCAACCAAGCCTGTAGGTCTGATAATCTGTTCTACAATCCTATCACTGTGTTCTCTTTCATAGGGTCCTGGTGTAGCAGAAACATATACAGCTTGATTGATCATTTGTTCAAATTCATTAAATTTTAACGGTCTATTATCCAAGGCTGAAGGCAATCTAAAACCGTGATCAACCAAATTCTGTTTACGAGACATGTCTCCGGCATACATTCCCCTAACCTGGGGAAGGGTCATATGTGATTCATCAATAACCATCAGATAATCATCGGGGAAGTAGTCCAACAGACAGTGAGGACGACTGCCGGCAGATCTCCCTACCAAATGTCTAGAGTAATTCTCAATCCCCTGACAAAAACCCATCTCCTGCAGCATTTCCAGGTCATAATTGGTTCGCTGTTCTAGCCTTTTTGCCTCTACAGCTTTACCCTGATTTTTTAATTGTTCTAACTGTTCTTGCAGTTCAGCCTGAATCTTTTTTATGGCTTTTTCTAGCTTACTCTGCCTGGTAACAAAGTGAGATGCAGGAAATATAGCTATATGATTTCTTTCCCCCAAAATTTCACCAGTCATAGTATCTATTTCGGTGATACGATCTATCTCGTCTCCAAATAGTTCCACTCTCAAAGCAGATTCTGTATATGAAGCTGGGAAAATCTCGATTACGTCCCCTCTTACTCTAAAAGTACCCCTGGTAAAATTCATATCATTTCTGGCATATTGAATATCGACTAACCCTTTCAAAATTTCATCTCTATCTTTCTCCATTCCACATCTCAAAGATAAGACTTGTTCTCGATATTCTTCCGGTGAACCCAAACCGTAGATACAGGAAACACTAGCTACTATTATCACGTCCCTGCGTTCAAATAGAGCGCTGGTAGCAGAATGGCGCAGTTTATCAATTTCATCGTTAATTGAAGCATCTTTTTCTATATAAGTATCTGTCTGTGGTATATAAGCTTCTGGTTGATAGTAGTCATAATAACTTACAAAATACTCTACAGCGTTTTCAGGAAAAAGTTCTTTGAACTCACCACATAATTGGGCTGCTAAAGTTTTATTATGGGCTATTACCAGGGTAGGACGCTGAACTTTTTGAATTACGTTGGCCATGGTAAAGGTCTTACCTGAACCGGTCACTCCCAATAGGGTTTGATGGGGATTACCTTGATTTAAACTGTCACACAGTTCATCTATTGCTTTGGGTTGATCACCTTTAGGAGCATAATCCGTATTTAATCTAAATTCATTCATTATTCCCACCCCTTTTATCATGGCTGTGTTAAAGTTGAATGTTTATAGCTATCAACAATAAAATGCAAAGATGTTTATTGCAAGTGATTATTATTTATGTGTCAAAAATATTTTAACATACTATAATGGTTTGGTACATAAGTATATCGAACAAATTTTTGTCTGTAAAGCTACACCAACCCAAATCAATATTATACATACTTATATTAACTGTCAATAACTTAAAATAACTGATAAATAAAATATGCAAATTGAAGAAGTCTATACCGAGCAAAAAGGCCCTGCTTTAAGCAGGACCTTTTGCTACCAAGTTCTTTTGGAGGAGAGTTAAGTGTCAAGTCAGTAAAACCTATACCTTTTAGTAATGTGATTTCCTACTGTTGATTTTGTTGTTGTGGCTGCTGTTGTTGCATAGGTTGCTGCTGCCCTGCTTGTTGCTGCAACTGCTGGTTCAATTGCTGACTAAGTTGATTTTGTTGACCCATTTGAGCTTGCAAGTTTTGCATCTGGTTCTGTTGATTTTGTTGATTCTGTTGTAGATTTCCTAGTTGACCTATTTCACTCATAAACTGATTAGACGATTGATCAATAGCCTGATTCAATTGACTGTAAATTTGATTGTTTCTAATCAGTTGATGAGCTTTTGAGAGAGATTGCATAGCATATTGAAGCTCTTGTTGTACCTGTCTGTCAGTCTGTACTTGTTGTTGCTGTGCTTGCTGTTTCAATTGGTCTAACATTTGAGGAAATTCAGCCAAAGTCTGCTGGTTAATTTGACCGGGCATAGCAAATTCGTATTGACCCATTTGATTTAACCCCCCCTGGTTGTTTTGCTGCATTCCTTGCGTATCCTGATTAAGTCCTTGTTGGTATCTCTGTTGTAAAGAGCCACCTTGTTGCTGATTCTGTTGTTGGTTTTGCTGCTGGTTTCGCTGCTGATTTTGTTGTTGATTATCCTGATTTCTTTGTTGTTGAGGCTGTTGAAT
>CAZKUS010000133.1:0-6070 GCA_964556025.1 uncultured Clostridia bacterium
GGATGGACACCTTTACTTTACTATTACGTGATTCAAGGGGGGCTTTCCTGCCCTTTTATAAATAACTATAACAGACAAGGCGCTGTTGTATTTTTTGCTATCAACATTCAGCTTTAACTGAGCCAATAAAAAAACCGGCCTCCAGTTTAAAAAACTCGGGCCGGTTTTTTTAATTAACAGTAATGTTATATTTCGTACTCCCTAACTAACAATATCAATCTCCCAGCTGTTTAATTGTATTATCCATATCATAAGGAAGAGGAGCTCTAAACACCTTTTCCTCATCTTTAGTGGGGTGGTGTAGTCTTAGCTCAAATGAATGCAATAACTGACCAGTTAGGCCTTGTTCCAAAGATGTATTAGTGTTTCCATAAACCCCATCCCCTATAATAGGATGCCCCAAACTAGTAAAGTGCACCCTAATTTGATGAGTTCTACCAGTTTCTAACTGACATTTCATATATGTAATATGTTCAGGGTGGGAAAACCTTTTCAGGACTCGAGCTCTAGTAACTGCTTCTTTACCCGATCTGACAACAGCCATTTGTTTTCTATTTTTGGGATTCCTACCAATAGGAAGATCTATTGTAGCTTTGTTTCTAGGAAAATCACCTTTAACTAGCGCTAAATATGTGCGTTTTATGCGTTTATATTTAATATCATGAGATAGTTTTCTGTGAGCTAGATCATTTTTAGCCACTACCATAAGCCCTGAAGTATCTTTATCTAAACGATGAACAATTCCCGGTCTCTCTTCAGAGCTGCCTGTTGATAAATGTTGACAGTGATATAACAGAGCATTTACCAAGGTTTTTTCCCAATTTCCAGCACCTGGATGTACTACCATACCTCTATCTTTATTTACTATTATTAAGTCATCATCTTCGTAAATTATATTAAGTGGTATATTTTCAGGAGTTAATTTCTGTTCGCTTGCTTGTTCATAAGCTATTATATGTATTTCATCATTTGCCATAACATTGTAGCTAGGTTTGACATATGAGTTATTTACTAATACATATTTACCACTAATTAATTCTTTAGCTTTGCTTCTACTAATATCAGGCAGCTGTTCATTTAAATACGAATCCAGACGCGTTCCTGAATCTTCTTGTGTGACTTCCCATCGTTTATCACTAATCATTGATAAAACCTCCTACAACTTCTTCTCAAACAGCTCTAAATCACGAGATTGAAATAAAATGAAATAAATCAAAATAGCTACACCAGAAACAATTGCCATATCAGCCACATTAAATATTGGCCATATTCTTAGATCAAAAAAATCTATTACATAGCCCGTCCTAATCCTGTCTAATAAATTACCGACGGCTCCACCAAACTGGAGTGATAAAGCTATTTTCACCAGTTGATATTCAGGGCCCAATTTTAAAAATAACCAAATTATAATTACCATTAAAACAACAGTAGCCACAACAAAAAAAGTGGTCTGGTAAGCAAGTATCCCAAAAGCGGCCCCTGGATTTACAGAATAAGTTAAATGAAATATCCCGTCAATTAGAGGAATGCTCTCTCCAAGTTCCATATTGCTATCAATTAAAAATTTTGTCACTTGATCTAGTAAGATTACAACGGTAATTATTGAAATCAATCCCAATGCAACCAGTCCCTCCCCTTTAAAGTCTAATATATTCTAGCATATTGGTATATTATTGACAATCTCAACACTTTTTAATTTCGCCTCAACCTTCAGAACAAGAAAAACAGTAACGAGCGTAAGGAATAGCTTGCAGTCTTTGTGAATTTATTGGAGCTCCACACTTTTGACACTTCCCGTAATCACCACGTTCCATTCTAGTTAAAGCAGTTTCAATTTCAAAGAGTTTTTCTTCTTGAAAACCGTCCAAAGTTAAATCTTTTTCTCGTTCAAACTGTTCAGTACCCAAATCACCTAAATGACTATCAAAGCTAGACAATTCCGATATATTTTCCCTAAGCTCTTCATCTCGTCCTCTACCATAACCAGATTCGTTTTCAAGAGAATTTAAAAGCTCACGACGCATAGCTAACAATCTATTTTTCATATCGCCATAACTGTTGTTTGTCAATTTTATCACCTCATGGTTTGTTTAAGTTAGTTAAAATGTTTCATTCAAACTTGAATGTTGATAGCATGAAACATTTCAATTGAACTAATTATGCGGTTTTAATAAGCAACATCACCTAAATTTTAAAGATGTTCTTGTACAATTTTCACAATTTCCGCAATAAAATCTCCTATTAAAGGCAAATTTAACACTACTAATTGTTGTAAAAAGTAGAGTACAACTCCGCCTAAGACTGTCATGCCAATAGCAATTCCCAAACCCCTAGCTAAACCACCCAAAAAATTTATCCAAAAGTAACGGATAGGACTATTCAATAGATGCATATACTCGGCCAGTTTATATTTCTCAAGTTTATCTAATAATTCCGCAATTTCATAATACAACTTTTGTTGTATTTTTTCATTCTTATTATTATCATTATCATTCAAATTTAAATCCCCCTTTTTAATTTATCCATTTTTCATTGATTATTTTATTCCAAAACATGGCATAAAAAAACCCTCATGAAAACACTTTTTCATGAGGGCAGTAATCTTTTTTAAACAACCGTACTACATCTAGGGCACAGTTCACTTTCTTCGGTAACTGCGGGATGATATATCCAACATCTAGGACATTTTTCTCCTTCTGAATTATTAATCACAATAGTCGCCTTTTCTAACTCTTCTACTGATAAAGATCCATTCTCAATATCTCGTTCAGGTTGGCCCTGCTGTAGCTCCGCCTGTGATACAATGAATAGCTCTGCTAATTCACTTTCAAAAGAACTTAATTTATCTTGTACTGATGAGTCATGGGTATAAATTGTAACTTTAGCTTCCAAAGAACTCCCTATTTTCTTTTCTTTACGAGCATTTTCTAAAGCCCTGGCCACTTCTTTACGAAATTCCAAGAAATCTGCCCATTTTTGTTCTAATTTTTCATCGATTAACGAGTCATCTACATCAGGCCAATTAGCCAATTGTACAGAGTCCTCTCTGCTACCGGGGAGATATCGCCATATTTCTTCACTAGTAAATGTCAAGACTGGTGCAATAAGTCTTACTAACGCGTCTACTAAATAATACATAGTAGTCTGAGCTGTCCTTCGCTCTACAGAATCAGAAGGCATAGTGTACACACGATCTTTGATTACATCAAGATAGAACTGACTCAACTCAACTACACAGAAATTATGAACTGTGTGATAAAAATCGTGAAATTCAAACTTATTATAAGCATCAGTAGTTTGATCAATTACTTTTTGTAAACGATTCAAAATATATTTGTCAATTTCTTGTACTTCATTTTTAGATACTAAATCCCGTTCTGGCTCAAAATCGTACAAATTACCTAAAATAAATCGGGCAGTATTCCTAATCTTACGGTAAGCTTCCGCAGTTTGTTTTAAAATATTTTGAGACACTCTCACATCTTGTTTGAATTCACTACTAGCCACCCATAATCTGAGTATATCTGCACCGTACTGTTCCATAATATCCTGAGGAGCAATGACATTTCCTTGGGATTTACTCATTTTCTTACCTTCTCCATCAACTACCCAGCCATTAGTTAGACAAGTTCTGTAAGGAGAGTTTCCTTCAGTAGCAACAGCCGTCAATAGAGAAGACTGGAACCAGCCTCTATATTGGTCACTACCTTCCAAATACATGTCGACTGGCCATGTAAGTTCAGGCCTTTGTTGACAAACACCACGATGTGTTGATCCAGAATCGAACCAAACATCCATGATATCAGTTTCTTTGGTAAAGTTAGTGTTTCCACACTGACATTTAGTCCCTTCAGGTAAAATATCATAGGTACCCAATTCATACCACACATCAGATCCTCTGTTACGAAACAGTTCAGCTACTGCATCAACCGATTCTTTAGTAATTAATTCCTGGCCACAACCTTCACAATAGAAAATAGGTAAAGGAACACCCCAAACACGCTGTCTAGAAATACACCAGTCATCACGATTTTCCACCATAGCTTTTATTCTCTGTTCACCCCAGTGGGGAATCCACTCAACATTTTCGATAGCAGAAAGCGCATCATCTCTAAAACCGTCTACAGAAGCAAACCACTGTTCAGTCGCTCTAAACACTACAGATTCTTTACAGCGCCAACAACAGGGGTATTGATGTGTCATAAAACCTAGAGATAACAATACTCCTCTAGCTTCCAATGATTTAGTAATTTCTTTATTTGCTGCGTCATAGTGTAATCCAGCAAATTCTCCAGCTTCCTCTGTAAATATACCACTATCATCCAAAGGAGAAATAACTTCTAAATTGTACTGACTAGCTACCTCATAGTCTTCATGACCATGTCCAGGTGCAGTATGGACACAACCAGTACCTTGATCCAATGTCACATGTTCACCCAAAATCACCAAAGATTCACGTTGAAATAAAGGATGTTGACAGCGGATCCCTTCCAAGTCTTTACCATCTAGTTCTTCTACTAACTGGTAATCTCCTAATTCACTGTCCTGAACTACAGTTTCTACTAGATCAGAAGCCATTAAATATTTTTTACCTTGCACTTTAATCACCGAATACTTAAATTCGGGATAAACAGCTATGGCCATATTCGCTGGAATTGTCCAGGGAGTTGTAGTCCAAATTACAAATTCTACATCTTCTGATACCACGTTTTTACCATCAACCACAGGAAAACCCACATAAATTGAAGGGGAGCGTTTATCGTGATATTCTACCTCGGCTTCTGCCAGGGCAGTCTCGCAACTAGTACACCAGTACACTGGTTTTAAACCTTTGTAGATATACCCTTTTTGCGCCATTTCACCAAATAATTTAACTTGTTCAGCTTCAAATTCCGGTGATAAAGTTAGATAAGGATCGTCCCAATCCCCACGAACACCCAATCTTTTAAACTGTTCTTTTTGAACTTCTACGTATTTCATTGCATAATCACGGCACATTTTGCGAAATTCTACATCGGACATACTATCTCTGTCAACATTTTGAGTTTTCACTATTTGATGTTCAATAGGAAGACCGTGAGTATCCCAACCTGGTACGTATGGGGAATCATACCCCTGCATAGTTTTGTTTTTTACAATAATATCTTTCAATACTTTGTTTAAAGCATGGCCCATATGAATATCTCCATTGGCATATGGAGGACCATCGTGCAAAATGTATTTCGGTTTCCCTTGTCCATTTTGCTGCACTCTACTGTAGATGTCTTGTTCTTCCCACTCTTGTAATAGTTCTGGTTCTCTAGTGGGCAATTTAGCTTTCATAGGAAAATCTGTTTTTGGTAAATTCAAAGAATCTTTATAATTCATTATACCACCTCCCGGCTTAATATAAAATCAAGGCTCAATTAAAGTTGGACGTTAATAGCAATAACAGAATATAACAGCGCCTAAATCAAAAAAAACCTCGTCCAAATTAGGGACGAGGTTCCCCGCGGTACCACCCTAGTGCCGGTATCAGTCGGTCTTTTTACTTACATTCCCACTAACATAAACCGGCTCTCTAAGTAATTAACGCTTACTCACGCTTCAAACTACTCATTATTCATCTGAAGAGCTCCAGGGTGATTTTCACCAATTTTCTATCACCGGGTTCCAGCAATTACCGGCTCTCTGTAGATAGAAAAATTGATTACTTTTCCTTTCATCGCTTTTAAATATTTCTCGAAACTGAGTTATATCTCACAGTAGATAACAAATTTAAATCATTTGTCAAAATATTATAGCATACAGTCCCATTTTAATCAATAAATCACTACTAACTGTTACCTTCAAATTCTCCACCAAATTCATCAGTTTGTTCATATTTCTGGGAAAGTTCTGCACTCTGTTCATTATTATTTTGGACTTCTCCCCAATTTTCGGTTTCAAGAAAGTCCAATTGAGTTTCTAACATCGATTTAAATTTCGCTTTATGAGCATTAGCCTGTCTGGTAAGTTCAGCAATTTCCTGTTGAATTTGCTTTACTTTATTATTGGCTTCTTCTATCTGTTTATTGGCTTCACTTTCAGC
>CAZKUS010000134.1:0-6022 GCA_964556025.1 uncultured Clostridia bacterium
TCCATAAAGGTATAGAAACAAAACCGTTCTCTAAATCTAATCTGTAGTTTTGGTTATATTTTCTCGGTTTCTAACAACTTCTGAAATGTTGTTTAACAAGATATTCTCTTTCCATATTTATATTATACACTTTTAATTCATAGTGACATTTTCACAGAACATTCTAGGGGTAATATATCACAGAACAATTACATCAACTCTAATTCATCAACTCTAATTCATCAACTCTAATTCATCAACTCTAATTCAGCCTTGCAATTAAAGTATTATCTGATAAAATTAACAAAAACTAAAGTATTTTAAACTGCTTATTGAAGGGAGTTGTTGTATATGCGTTATACACAGGTAGATCAAGGTAGGATATTTGTGTTGAGTCTGGAAAATGGTGATATATTGCACAAAGAAGTTGAGTGGTTCGCTAGGGAGAAAAACATCGCGGCTGGAGCTGTGATAGCTGTTGGTGGTGCTGATAAAAATAGTGAACTGGTTGTAGGTCCAGAGGATGGGACAAAGATTCCTATCGATCCTATGAAATATGTATTGGATGAGGTACACGAAATAGCAGGTACTGGCACTGTTTTCACCGATGAGGAGGGTAATCCTGTCTTGCATATGCATTTGGCAAGTGGCAGAAATGACAAAACTATCACCGGCTGTACCAGAAATGGCGTTATAGTATGGAAGACCATGGAAGTGATTCTGTTTGAATTTGTCAATTGCAGTGCCAAAAGAGTATTTGACAGTGAAAGTGGATATAGATTGCTCCGTCCTTAATCAATTGCTCATCCATAAGCATTATCAGGAATTAACTTCCATCACTGATCAATTTCTATCCCTAATAAAGTTAAATCATCAGTCACTGTTTCTGACTTAATGTGATTCTTTACATCTGTAAAGATAGCATGAATGGTCTCTTCAACTTTCATATTTTGATTGGCTATTATAATATCAGTCAATCTATCTTTCGAATAAAAATTATTTTTAGGGCTCCTAGCTTCTATAATACTGTCAGTATAGAGGAATAATTTATCACCTGGTGAGATCTTAATATGGTAGCTCTGATAATCAGGTTCATCTAATAAACCTCCAGCAGGTTCCCCTTGACGTAGTTCTTTAATTGTTTTATTTTTAGTAAATAATAGAGGGGGATTATGACCAGCTCGACTGTACCATAGATCTAGAGTATCAGTATTAAGTACACCGTAGAAAATAGTGAAAAACTCGTTTTTGTTGTAGCCGGCCAAAGTAGTATTGTAATAATGATTTAAGATTTTCAATTTTTCGGCTGGTTGAGATATTTTATCAGTAGTAGGCTTGAAAAAACTGTCCAAAGTTATAGCTTTTAAAGCTGCTTGAACACCGTGTCCCATAACATCTAAAATATAAAACCCAATCTTGTTTTCATTGATTTCGAAAAAACTGAACATGTCTCCGGCTACATAAATAGATGGTTCAAATTTCCATGAAAAAGACACATTTGATATTGTAGGCAGCTCTTTTGGAAGCATCTGGTACTGTACTGATGCTGCTAGCTGTAGCTCTTGTTCAAATTTTTTGTATTGGTTTTTTAATGCTTGTTCACTTTTTTTCCGTTGAGTGACATCATGACAGGCACCAATATAACCTGCAAAATTACCATTAAAGTCAAAATAAGGCTTACCTGAATTAACAATCCACCGATATTCACCATCATATCGGTGGAGTCTGTGTTCGATTTCGAATGAGTTTCTTTGGTTGAACGCATTATTAAAAGTTGACTGGAAATAATCTCGATCAAGTGGGTGTATATTCTCAATCCAGCCATTATTATTTTCTTGGTTCAGTGTACGTCCAGTGAAATTAAGCCAACTACTATTGAAGTAGTCGCTTTTTCCATCTACTCCTGTCCTCCACACCAAATGAGGTAGTTTGTCTATTAATTCCATTTGGAAATCAAAAAAATTATAGATAAAAAATTCATCTTGTTTACGCTGAGTAATATTTCTAACTATAATTAGGTAGTGCTTGTCGTTATTAAAATTCAACAGAGAGCCGCTGATTTCTACATTAATGATTTCACCAGTTTTTTTTATATCTTGTGATTCTCCATAAAATCTTCCCCATTTATTTATTTCACTTACAAGCTCTGAAAAGGGAAAGCTGTTTTGGGGATGATTTAAATCACACCAAGTTAGTTTCATAAATTCATCACGAGTATAAGCATACATTTTGCATGCCTGAGGGTTTACTTCCTCAACTACACCGTGTTTATTAAATATAATAAAGCTGTCAGAAGCAAAATTGAAGATATTCTTAAATTTATCATTCATAAATCTTACCTCCATCTTTTTTCAATAATCAGGGTAGTTCCGTTATTAGTAGTGTATAGTAGTGATCTATCGGCATAATTGTAAATGAGTATTAGTCCTGCTCCTAGAGAGTCATCTAACGTAGTTCCCCAACAAAATAAAATGATGGGAATATATTCATACAAAATACCGGGACCATGATCTTTAAAAATCAATCTTAGATAACCGGTGGATTTGACTACAGTTAAATTACCGTAATAAGCATGTTTGACTATATTCGTGGCAGCTTCAGATGTCATTAACAGTAACAGTCTTTTAATGTAATTATTAAAATGGGATCCGCAAATACTATCAACTAGTTTTCTACATTTGGCGATATCAGAAGAAGTGTTAATTTGTTGGCTACCTAGCAGTTTGTCAGATCGAACATGTCTATCTAGATATTTAGAATATTCATTTTGGTTCATAAGAATAAACTTACCTTGAGTTTTACTTGCTACAAATTGTTTGAGTTTTAAATAATCTTCTTGAGATTCAAATTTATTATAATTATTGTTTCGTAGTTTATAGCGATGATTTTGAAATTGTACCACAAATATTCCTCCAATCTAGTGCAATCCAATCCAAACCGATCCAAACTAATCCAATTCTGTAATCAATCCGATCCGATCCAATGCATTGCAAAATAATTAAACCGAATCCAATTAAAATGTTAAGGAAAAATTTTGATTATCCGTAACCGATAATTTCGCGTAAACCGATGAGCTGTAAAATTTCTTCAATTTCGGGGTTTTCGTTTACTAACTCCATGCTAATATTTTGTGATGAGTATTGTCTGTAGTATTTGATTAATTGACCGATACCCGTGGAATCTATAAATTCCAAATTACTAAGATAGAGCTGCACCTTTGTTATATTATCTAAATCATCATAGTGTAAAGCTTCCTCGAGTTCTTCACATGATGCCATGTCTAACTCCCCATATAAGATATAGTCAATTTGATCAGCTTGCTTGTTTCTAATTACTTCCAACATAATTATCCTCCTCACTAACATTATTGAACTGTTACTGATCTGTCATTGATCTATTGTTGATCTGTCATTGATCTGTTAAGCTTTCAATGGTATAAGACACTTTGTAGTGCTTTTCTTGACTTTTAATTGCGATATCTCCAATTTTGAACAGTACTTCTGGAAAGACAGTATCAGCTAATATTCTTCCATCTTCATTTACCTCTACAGAAACTTTAACACCAGTATTTGAACCCAATTCTGCTACAGATATTTTATTGGAAGCAAACAATGTACCACCTCTACAAAATCCTGAAATCATTATGGTTTCACCAGCAATAATGTCAGTATGGTAAATTCCGTTTCCGATAGAAGTGACCTCACCAGTAGCTTCTATTTTTGCATTTTGACCGTTTTTAAATATGACATCGCCTTCTTTACCAGTGTTTTCTTGAATGATGTCTATGATATTAGACAAAATTGTTTTTAATTTATTTAGTTCATCGATTGAGCTAATATTCATAGGCCCGTGACCGATAAGTTTACTATTCATAAATTTCACAGCTTTAGATAAATTACTTTCATCGCCTAGTGATTCTTTTGGTAAACTGTTTTCTAATTTTTGTAGAGTTTTTTCAAGATCCGAAAATTTCATTTCGAGAATCTGTTTAATTAGCAATCCGACTCCTTTTTTCTGCAAATCCTCGCTAGAAAATTTAGGATTATCGATTAACTTTACATAACTAGTAACTGTTGTATTGATTATATCTCTCAACCGTTTAATTAAAGGTAATAGTTTTCTGTACTCAGCACTTCTACCACCAGCAGAAACAAAACTCCCAATTAGATTGTTGTTTATATACACGCCTTTATCGCCGTAAACATTTCCATTAAAAACACTGCCAGAGATGTGAACACTACCACCTGAATTAACATTTAGACCGTCTTTGACATCTCCATAAATTTTCACATCACCTCTAAATTTAATATGACCAGTGTTAATATCAACATTTTGGGATATGATTAGTTCTGGAATTACGGTGATGACATTTGTTTTACTTATTGTGGGACGTCCTGAAGTAGTTGCTACAGCAATTTTTCCGTTGTCTATGAGTTCTACACCATTACCAGCATGAATTTTGGGGCTTTGAGGTTGTGGTGGTTCGATAACTTTACCTGTGACTGTTAATCCAGCACTTCCAGGTATAGGCGGATGTAAAACTGCGAGAGTTTCTCCAATTTCTACAGAGTTGAACTCACCCTGATCGAAGAAGTTGACTCGATCGCTTTCATCAGAATTGTTTTTAATTCTCTCTTCTGTCTTAAACATATACTCTATCCAACCATCAGTAGGCGAGATCATAGGCTTACCTTTTGCAATTACTGTTTTAGTGTCATGAAGTTGAGATGCAGCTTGATCGATATTATGGTGAAATAATTCTACCACATTTTCATTTTTAGATATGCCCAGTTCAAACAATTTTTCATAGATATTATTTTTATCTATAGGCTTAGGTGGGATGTCTTCTATGAACTGAGCTTTTACATATAAATTATGAGTAGATTCATTATCTAGAATCTGATACTTTTTCCCCGCTTTAAATTTAGTTTCTAGAATTAACTCCACTGAATCTTCAGAAAAGTGGAACTGAAAATCGTTTGCAAGTGGCTTATCTTGTGGTGCTATTTCAACTTCACTTTCATTTTTGACAACTGTAATATCATTAATTATCTGTCCATTAATTTTAACGATCACATTTTCATCAGGTGTAATTTTAGGCCAATTTCCTGTTGATTCAGGCGGGTATAATTTCACTTTGCCTTGTTCAATGGCAAGTAAACCATCCTGTTCATTTTGTTTTTCAATTTGTTCATATGCTTGAATAGAACTTGTATTATATTTGGGTTCTAAATTTGGATCATCTGTATTATAGTCATCATCTTGAAATAATCCTTTGATTGCTTGATCAAGTAATTCATCTATTTTGTGTTTGTCCATTTTACTCACCTACCTTTCCCTTGACTATGTTTAGGCTATTATTATGTTTGATTTGTAACAATGGTGACTGTAAAATCTCAAAAGGCCCCAATAGAAATTGGGGCCCGTAAATATAAAATCACTAAATTTAGCTTATGTTATGATTTAATATCAACACAGAAGATATTAATATCTTCTGGCAGCCCGGCTGTCATACACTAAATTAACAAAAAAATAGTGTTTAGACCCGTGGCTTTGTGCCCCTAATTTTCATTAGGTTTACCCTATAATTTTATAAAATTGGTGATAATTAATCTGAAAATTTTCTAACTTTATTATAGTATATTTTGGTAATAAAATCTATGAAAATTTTGGCAAATATTTTTAATTTTAACATTGAGATTTTTTTGCAGGAGAAAAAGTAAAAGTAGTGAACATTAATATTAAAGAAGTTGCCACACATTCTCTTGATTTTAATCATGAGCGGTTCACTTAGTCAAATGTTTTCAATTAATTTTTCCAGGAACTTTATAGAATTTTCTAGAACCTTATCAATTTATATTATAATTATAGCTTTGGTAATGCTTTTATTATAATATCTGCTGATAGATATGAAAGGATGGTTATTAATAAAATGAATAATACTAAACTTAGGGAAAAAGTAAGAAAAATAGCAGGGTCGTTATTAGAAGAAAAAGGGTATGTAAGTCCAGTAGATATCGCTCTAACCCCTTGGTATTTTATT
>CAZKUS010000135.1:0-6021 GCA_964556025.1 uncultured Clostridia bacterium
TAGGGAATAAAAATAAGACCACCTGATTTTCAGGTGGTCTTATTTTTTACTTTCGAAATTGTTGTTTTAATGTTTTTTTACGCAATCTGATATTTTTTGGTGTGATTTCTACTAGTTCATCTTGATTGATAAATTCCAAAGATTCCTCCAAAGATAGTATTCTTGGGGGAGAAATTTTCTCTGTATTATCTGAACCTGCGGCTCTTACATTTGTCAAATGCTTTTCTTTACAGACATTGATATCTAAATCACCTTCGCGATTTCTTATTCCGACAATCATTCCTTCATAAACTCTAGTACCAGGTTCGATGAAAAATTCTCCTCGATCTTCCATGGCTTGTAGACTGTAAAATGTAGCTTCACCATCCTGATGAGCTACTAGAGCTCCCTGTTTTCTACCTGTAACGTAATCTTTGCAAGGCTCGTATTGATAAAAATTATGATGGAAAATTCCCGTTCCTCTGGAAATAGTTAAAAACTGTGATCTAAATCCTATTAACCCTTTTGCAGGAATCTTGTACTTTAATCTAGTGTTTCCGTTTTGAAAACTCTTGTATTCTAACAGATCGCCTTTTCTGTGATTTAGTTCTTCTATAACTGAACCAGTGTATTCATCAGGTACGGTTAAAACTGCTTCTTCAACAGGTTCGTATTTTTTGCCATCTATTTCTTTATAAATTACTTCAGGTTTAGAAACTTGAAATTCATGTCCTTCTCGGCGTATTTTTTCGATTACAGTGGATAGGTGTAATTCTCCTCTTCCAGAAACTTTAAATAACTCAGGATTATCCGTTTCTTCTACTTTTAAACTGATATTGGCCTTTTGCTCTGTGAATAACCGTTCCCTCAACTTGCGAGAAGTAAGATATTCACCTTCCTGTCCTGCAAAAGGACTGTTGTTAATTGAAAAGGTCATACTGATAGTTGGTTCGTCAATTTGAGGACTGGTTAATTGCTCTGGCTGGGCTGGGTCACAAACTGTATCTCCTATTTCTACATTGTCTAGACCGGAAATTGCAGCGATATCTCCCGCGTAGGCTCGTTCTACTTCGCGTTTTTGTAAATTTTGATAAGTGAATACTTGCCCTGATTTTTGTTTGTGTTTGTTCGTAGCATTGCCTCCTATAATGGTAACTTGGTCGTGTTTGCCTATATTTCCTTTGACAATTTTTCCTACAGCGTATTTACCTAAAAAACTATCATAATCTGTGCTAGAAACTAGCATTTGAAAAGGACCTTCAGGATTTACTTGCGGTGCTGGAATAGTATCTAAAATAGTACTGAATAAAGGGTCTAGGGAATTACTGACATGTTCGTCCCACAATTCACCAGGGTCACTCCAAGCCACACCTTTTAAAGCATCAGTGTAGAGTACAGGGAATTCTAATTGCTGATCATTGGCATCTAATTCGAAAAATAAATCGACTACTTCATCAACAACCTCTTGAGGGCGTGATTGGGGCCTATCAATCTTATTTATAACAACTACAGGAACTAAGCCCAAAGCAAGCGCTTTTTCCAATACAAATCGTGTTTGAGGCATAGGGCCTTCTACAGCATCTACTAGCAATAGCACGCCCTCTACCATATTCAAAATACGCTCTACTTCACCACCAAAATCAGCGTGTCCAGGTGTATCCACGATATTTATCTTTGTGTCATGATATTTGATGGCGGTATTTTTGGATAAAATAGTAATTCCTCTCTCGCGTTCTTGTTCATTTGAATCCATAACCCGTTCCGCCACATCTTCTTTTGCGTGAAATACCCCACTTTGTTTCAATAAGCTATCCACTAAAGTAGTTTTCCCGTGGTCAACATGGGCAATTAACGCAATGTTTCTGATTTTATCAATTGTCATGATCATACCTCCTTAACTGTTCTAGTATAGCAGATATAAGTCAATATTAAAACAAAAATTTTATGAGAATTTTGCAGAGTTTACAAAATAGTTAAAGTTTATTTATTTGTTGGTTTAATTTATGGTTTATAGTAAAATCAACAAATAAATTTATAAAAGGGAGGGCTTGATTATGAAAAAGGTACTTATCATGGGAGCGGTAGTCGTATTGTCACTTACAGCTTTGATCGGTTGTGGAGATGTTGAAGAACTAGAAGAAAAAGAAGACATGGATGAAGGTATGGCAGTAGTTCAAGAGCTATAAATTTTGGATTAAATTATAGTAATATTTGTATAGTATTTGAAATCACACAAAAAGTAAATGAAGGTGGCTTGTTCTGCTATTACCAGAACAGGCCACCTTCATTTTTATTGGATTTTTTGATAATATAAATATTTCTATTGAAACTGTATTTCTAAAGGTCGAAAATTCAGATAATCTCTTGATGTAAAGTAATATGTAATCCCATCTTCTGTTCCTGTAAAAGCATGTATATGATCTTTGCCGTGCAAGTGTCCGTATATGCAAATCTTGACAAGATATTTTTTCATCAATTGGCTAAATTTTTTACTAGGGCTACTTTTATACAGAGGTGGGTAATGCAATGTTACAATTGGATTATGAAAACCTTTGTTCCACGCAGATTGTAGTGATAGCTCAAGCCTATGTAATTCTCGGCTTACCATTTTTTTATCATGTTCTGGGTTGTTATCATGTTCTAATAGATGCCATCCTCGAGTACCACAGATAGCTAATTTATTATCAAAATCCAAAGGGAAAAAATCATTTTGAATAGCGTATACACTGTCAGGTAAATTTTTGCGTACCTTTGAGATACTTTCCCACCAGTAATCGTGATTTCCTCTAATCATTACTTTAGTACCTGGTAGTTCACCTATAAAATTAAGATCTTCTTCTGCTTCTCGGAGGTTCATCCCCCAAGAAATATCTCCTCCTATTATTACAGTGTCTTGTTCCATAACAGTTCTTTCCCAATACCATTTTATTTTTTTATAATGCTTTTTCCAACTTGACTCAAAAATATCCATAGGCTTATCAACTTGAAATGCTAGATGAAGATCGCTGATAGCAAATAATTTCATAGAGATCACCCTATTTAAGATTATCAATCATATCTATAAATGTCCAGTTAATTTATTACCAAAATGCAAAAAAGCTCATGAGTTTTAGATTTTATTTATTATTAGACATTGAAAGTAAAAAAAGCTATAATTATTAACAAAAGAGGAAATTATTTCATAGAAAACATTTGTAATGTACTGCTGATTATTTTATTTACTAGTTAGGGGTTTATTTATGGGTGTGGAAATTAATAATGTTGAATATTTGATGTCAATTTTCGGATATTTACTTTCCAATCATGAAACTATAGTGGAATATACGATAAATCATTTCACTTTGGTCTCAACGGTTATCTTGTTTTCGCTAATGCTTTGGATTTCTATAGGTATAATTATTAGCAAATATGAAAAATTGGCTACACCTGTAATGGGCCTAAGTAGTATACTATTCTGTGTTCCCAGTATTTCTTTTTTCGGTATTTTTATTACAATTCCCCAATTGGGGTTGGGTAGAACTTCCGCTGTTCTTGCTTTAGTTATTTATGCAATGATGCCCTTAGTCAGGAACGTATATCGCGGAATTAGATCTGTGGATGATTCGTTATTGGAAGCAGGTAAAGGTATGGGGATGTCTGATTGGCAAATTATGACACAAATTCAACTTCCTGTAGCTTGGCCTGTTATATTTGCCGGTATCAGAATTACCATTGTTATGATCACTGGTATAGCCACTATGGCTACTTTTATTGGTGAGAGAAACTTAGGTAGACTTATTCATCATGGGTTAACTCGTTCTAATGATGAAATGATTATAACGGGAGCTATTTTAGTTTCTGTTATTTCTATTGCAATAGACTTTTTGTTTGGATTGTTGGAAAAAAAATTAACTTCACCGGGCTTGCGGCAAGACGAGTACTGAAAGGGTGAGCATATTTTTGATCGATCTTATTAATGTTACTAAACTTTTTCCTGGAGCTGATGCCCCAGCTGTGGATAATGTCTCGTTAAAAGTACTTCAAGGGAATATCATGGTTATTGTAGGTCCATCAGGTTGTGGTAAAACTACTTTGCTGAGAATGGTGAATAGACTAGTAGACCCCAGCTCGGGTAATATCTATATAGATGGACGGAATACCAAAGGTGTCGATCAAGATGAACTTAGAAAAAATATTGGTTATGTGATTCAGCAGATAGGTTTATTTCCACATCGAAAAGTAAAAGATAATGTGGCATTAGTACCGAGAATGTTAAAATGGTCAGAACAACAGATAGAAGAGCGAGTGATACATTTATTAGAGTTGATAGGCTTAAACCCCGGAGAAGTTAAAGACAAGTATCCTCATCAGTTAAGTGGTGGACAGATGCAGAGAGTGGGTGTGGCTAGAGCTATGGCTGCTGACCCTCCTATCATGTTGATGGACGAGCCTTTTGGTGCGGTAGACCCTATTATAAGAAAGCATTTACAAGATGAATTTGTTAAGTTGCAGCAGTCTTTGGGAAAGACAATTTTGTTTGTTACACATGACATCGATGAAGCATTAAAAATGGGTGATTATATTGTGATTATGAATCAAGGGGAAATAGTTCAACAGGCTGAACCCATTGAATTACTTTCACAACCGGAAAATGACTTTGTAAAAGATCTCCTGGGTGAAAACCGAGGAGTGCGCATACTAGATTTAATCAAAGTAAAAGATTTGATGGAATCTGAAAATACAGAAGAGAAGTTTATTAATGAGTATAACAGCAAAGCAGTTTATGGATTAGATAGTGTAGAAGTTGGACAACCTGTAAAAGTTGCTTTGGAAACTATGATGAGACGAGATACTGATAAGCTGTTTGTTGTTAATGATTCTAAAGTGGTTGGTATTATTACTTGGCAAGCTATTAAATCTCATGTAAATAAGGTGAATTGTGAATCTAAATGAAATACCTGAACAATCCACCTTAAAAGAATATTTAGTAGAATAGTTGCTAGTTATTAAAAATAAACTTTTGTTGAACCTGTTGAAAAGTAGATCAGGAGGAGTAATATGTTAGAAGAATTTTTAACGGCTTTGATTGATCGATCACCTCCGCATATATTGGAACATTTATATTTAGTAGTTGTAGCTGTGTCTATGGCCGTAATAATTTCATTTCCATTAAGTGTAGTATTAACTAGGGAAAAATTTTACCATTTGTCAGGAAAGTTTTTGGGGCTATTTAATATTGGTCAAACAGTACCTCCATTGGCTGTTATTAGTATTTTTCTTCCATTTTTGGGGGTCGGAACTGGTCCAGCCTTACTAGCATTAACTATTTATGCTTTACTCCCAATAGCTAGAAATACCATTGCGGGATTAATGAAGGTCCCTCAAGAGATGAAAGAAGCTGCTCGTGGGATGGGTATGAATAACTGGGAGGTATTCTTTCAAGTTGAGATTCCGTTTAGTTTACCAGTTATTTTAACCGGATTAAAGACTTCGGTAGTTTTGACAATTGGAACTGCAACTTTAGCTTCATTAGTAGGAGCAGGGGGGATGGGAGCTGTTATATTTGCAGGTATAGACTTTTTTCAAAGTGAATTAATTTTAGCTGGTACTTTTGTGTTAGCATTAATGGCCATTTGTTTTGAAAGGATGATCACTTTGGTTGAATGGTTGGTGCTTCCTAGACACATGCGTTAAAAAAGTCGTCACGTATTCTCGTGATTTTCATGAGAGGTTTACAAGTGATAAAAGTGTGTGGTGTATTCAGAATTATTTTAAAATTTAATTTTGGTGTAAACCAGAAAAGAAAGGAGATTATATTTTATATGAAAAATTTTGATCCGAAAAAGTCAGTTATATTTGCTATTTTTTTATTTTTCATTACTATTACCGCATTCACAGGATGCAGTGATGATGGTAAAGAGGTGAATGGAATTTCAGAAGATAGTTTAACTTTGGCCACTCCAGCAGAATGGTTAGAGCGTGAAGATGGAATCGATGCTTTTCAAGAACACTATGACTTTACATGGCCAGAAAATGACATTATGGTTGTTGAACTTGGTCTTG
>CAZKUS010000136.1:0-1396 GCA_964556025.1 uncultured Clostridia bacterium
CATATCAGTCTAACTAACCTTTGTGATACCACTCCTTCTACTGCTGAGCTAACCAGAAAAGGAGGTATACCCATATCAACCAATCTGGACAAAGTATCAATAGCACTATTTGTGTGCAGTGTTGAAAAGACTAAGTGACCTGTCAAAGCTGATCTCACAGCAATCTGAGCAGTTTCTAAATCCCTGATTTCTCCTACCATGATAATATCAGGGTCTTGTCTTAAAATGGCTCTTAGTCCATTTGCGAAAGTTAGACCACCTTTTTCACTAGATTGGACCTGATTGATACCATTAATTTGGTATTCAACAGGATCTTCAATTGTAATAATATTTTTTTCACTGCTGTTAATACGATTCAATGATGAATACAGAGTAGTTGTTTTACCACAACCAGTAGGACCGGTAACTAAAACCATTCCGGAACTATTTTTCAACAGCCCGGTAAACTGATGAAAATCCGGTTCTTGAAAGCCCAGATCTTCCAGTGAAAATATTACTTTATCTTTGTGCAAAAGTCTAATAACTATTTTCTCGCCAAAAATAGTAGGTAGTGTAGAGACTCTCAAATCTATATCATTTCCACCAATATTGTAGTTTCCGCGACCATCCTGTGGAACTCTTTTTTTAGTAATGTCCATACCGGCCATGATTTTAACTCTACTGATGAGTAGATCTTTAGCGTATTTTGGCGGTGATGCTACATTGTGTAAGATTCCATCTATTCGGTATCTGACCTGCATTCCATTTTTTGTAGGTTCTATATGGATATCACTGGCACCCTGTTCATAAGCTTGGGAAATAAGAGAATTCACCACTTTCACTACTGGAGCGTTTTCTTCTAGTTCCTCTAACTGTTCTTCTTGAGAGGTAGCTGCCATTTGTTCTTCTGCCTGCTCCTCTTCTTGGTGATCTATCTCTTCCATGGCCTTTTCCACTGATTCTTTTATCCCAAATCTGCGGTTTATTTCCTTATCAATTTCCGTAGGTGAAGCAATGACTGGTTCTACTTCCATTCCAGTGGCCATTTTTATATCGTCAATAGCCACAACATTCAAGGGATCACCCATGGCCAAAACTAATTTCCCGTCCCTCTTATCTATGGGTAGCGCGTGATAGCGTTCAGCTAAATAAGTGGGAATTAAAGAAACTACTTGTTCATCTATATCATAGTTTGTAATGTTGACGTGGGGGATTCCCAACTGAAATTCCAACACTTGAATTATCTCTTCCTCTGTTATAATTCCCAGATCGACTAAACTGGCACCTAATTTTTGCCCGGTTTGTTTTTGATGATCCAAGGCTTTGTTCAAATCTTCTTGTGTTATAGTGCCTGTCTCAATCAACAGATCTCCCAGGCGCTGTTTCTTCTGTCGAAACAAATTATCCACCTCTTTCT
>CAZKUS010000136.1:1496-6016 GCA_964556025.1 uncultured Clostridia bacterium
AAAAGCGCTGATATATGCTAATAATCACTTTCCCGAACCATTGAGATTCCTCTATATACACCGTATAAAGCGTAAACCATGACTAAAACCAGCAGAAATAAATCCACTCCAGGCGTGATAATTCCATCCACTAATACTGGGGCAATAATTATCATAATAAGCGATAATAACACAGTCCCTGTAGAAACCAAAACTACCCGGACGATAGTGGGTAAGATCAAGTATTTATTCACATTGACATAATCTCTATCTTCATACAGTTTAGTTCGGTCAACAATTTGCAAAATATATCCAAATTCCAGTATTGTATAAATAGCTAATCCTATTAGACCGCCGTAGAATAATGCTTCCACATCCATTTCCGATATAGCAGTAGCAAATGAAATTACTAAAACCACTGTACCCAATTGAAAAAAACGAAAATCGTATTTAAAAGCACCTACGGCAAGTAATAGAGTAATTAAAATTACATAACCGAACCACTCTGGTGAGACTGCCAAAGCGGGATATAAACTAACAGCAGTACCTATTAAAGGAGCCAACCATCGCAACAGAGATAAAAATGATAGTTTAGTTAAACTGAAATTCACTGTACATCACCACTTCCCCATCTCGTATAACTACCACCAGAAGCTCTGGGACCAGATCTATTTTCGGCAATTAATTCAGACAGTGCATAACTAACCCCATTTCCTTTAGGCCTTACAACTTTTGCCCCTAATCTTTTTAGTGCAGATATTTTGGATTCCTGTTTAAGCCCCCATATTTCGCCAGCCAATTGTTGATAATCGTTCTGGTCATCATCTGGTTGGGAGCCGTATTTATTACTCGAGTTTCCAGATTCATCAGCCAATTCTAGAGGATCAATATAGATTAGTACCAAATAAAAACCTCTTGCAGCCAAATCCAAAAATACATTGTAAGCCCGCTCATCGCTTAAACAGGTGAAACCGTAAACCACACCTTGAGGTGGAAGTACTCTGCGGGGAATAGTCCTAGCACCTCTAGCCACAAAGCTGTACGATTTTTTTAGATTAGCCAATCTGGTCAGAATTTTTTTCAGCTGTGCTTCTCCACTTTGTGGTAAAATCGGATCAATGGTCCCATCGTAATTTATCAGACCTACTCTATCTTTTCGTTGTGTATAATATTGTGCTAGACTGGCAGCCCCTCTTGCGGCAATGTTCAAGTAGTTGCCCTTAGGACCTTCCACCTGTGTCAAGCTGTCTATTAAAATCACCACATCGATATTTCTGTCTAAATACCGATCATTTACCAGTAAATCGCCCCATTTAAGAGACTTCTTCCAATTCACATGTTTTAAGCTATCACCATGACGGTACTCTTTAATTTCGCTGAATTCCAGTCCTTCCCCCCGTATGTGAGAAGTATAATTTCCGTGATATAGTCTAGGTTGATTTATTAAAGACACATTTTCCAAAATATTGATTGTAGGATAAACAGTCATTTCTTGAGTAGATCCTATTTCTGTTTGATAATACAGCATGGCCGATGTATCGAAACCTGAAACTGTCACTTTCCCTGCACTATACCTGCCTGGTCCACTATCAGTAGGTATGTTTAGCTCTATATCCCTATCATCTCGGTCACCTATAGATAATTGAAATTCGCGGTAATATTGATTTCCAAAATTAACGATTTCCCAATTGTGTTGTAAAATGAGCAGCGGATTTCTATTCTGAGATGTTATGTTTACCATCAATTTTCCCGGATTTCCTTCAACTAGTTCATGCATTTCCAATTCAGTTTCCAAATGTGGAGCTGTAATTTTTCTATTTATCAGTGGTATGCAAAGAGCTATGGCAAAAGGCAAGCTGATAAGCAAGAACTCAGCTCTACCGGAAACAATCCCTATGAAAACCAATATCCCCAATAAATACAGATAGGTTTTGGCCTTATCAGTTAAATACATCAATTGGCTTCCTTTCCTTGAATTGATGGTGGAGTCACTTGACTGATAACCCGATCTATCAAGGCATCTACACTCCGCCTCTCAATTCTGGCTTCCGGTGTCAAAATAATACGGTGCATTAAAGCGGGTTTGATAATCTCTTTCACATCTTCTGGTATCACATAATCTCTTCCTTTAATCAAAGCCAGGGCTCTAGTCAATTTAAAAATTGCCAAAGAACCTCTAGGAGACGCCCCTACTTCGACATGCTCTAGCTCTCTCGTGGAGTGTACTAGCCGAGAAATATAATTTAAAATATCCCTGTGGATATATACCTGTTCCACTTGTCCTTGTAAATCCATAAATTCGTCTTTGGTTAATACAGTAGGTAATGTCACCTGATCTTCTCTTCGCTGTGACCTGTTATCTAAAATTTCAGTTTCCTGTTCAATGGAAGGATATCCTACTTCTAATCTCATTATAAACCTGTCCAATTGAGCTTCTGGCAGGGGATATGTCCCGTCAAATTCAATGGGATTTTGTGTCGCTATAACCAGGAAAGGTTCAGGTAATTTATAGGTACTTCCTTCCACAGTGACTTTCCCTTCTTGCATAGCTTCTAATAGTGCCGATTGAGTTTTAGGTGTACCGCGGTTAACTTCGTCAGCCAACAATAATCCGGTGAAAAGTGGTCCCTGACGAAATTCAAATTTTCCATTACTGGCATTGTAAATATAACCACCGGTTATATCTCCTGGTAATAGGTCAGGTAAAAATTGAACTCTTCCAAACTGTAAATCCATAACCTGGGCGAATGAATTGGCAATTAAAGTTTTAGCAACTCCTGGTACATCTTCAATCAAAATATGTCCTCCCGCTAAGAAACCTGCCAGTATTCTCTCCAACAGTAAATCTTTACCAACTATCACTTGTGATAAAGTTGAAATGATCTGATCACATTTCTCTCTAGTGGCTTGAAAATCAAAGTCGCTCATATTCTACCTCCTGACATACTTATGATTTCATTTGATATAGTTCACCAAAAACCTCTCGTATTTCTTCAATACTCACCGGATCATCTTCTCTTTTACCTGTTAAAATCCGGTTCTTCAATTCTTCCGGAGCATTTTCTTCAGACAACCAACTACTGAAATACTTACGGCTGTACCTAGAAATATTAATTTTGCGTACTAATCTGTGGTATTCGTTAGGTAAATATATTTCATGGGGGTCTGTATTTTTACGTGTGAATTTACGCCAAAATCTGGATAAATTATTACCTATCATTTCTAAATCTAAAATCTTATTATTATGATCAAAAAATTGATAATAATACTCCACAATTTTTTTGTACCACACGAGAAACCAAAGAGCGGCAAAGACTCTAACAATAGTGAAAGAAACTGTTCCTGGGTAGGCGACAAATAAAATTCCGAGTACTATTAAAATAATTACAGGAGCTATCACCACATCCTTGATCTTTAAGACTTTTCTTTTTTCTTCTTGTTTATGACTATTACTTGTCATCTGGCTCATGTGTTTCCTCCTCATCCTTCATGTTTTCAATCATATTTCTAATTTCCTTCAACCATTCTAAAGCCTGGCTTTTTTGTTGATCAAAGATATCATGATGACTGTACCGTGCCCTCAAATACAACTGTGTAATCTCTCTAACAGGATTTTGTCGGCTAAGCTGCAAGTCTTTTTCTATTGTCATCAGCTTTTCTTCAGGAGTGTATTTTTCCGGAATAGATAATCCAAAGTCCCTTAATAATAACATCATCCCGTAATATGCTTGGATTATTGCCGGGCGCGGTTTTTCCCGAGATATAATTTTGTAAATGTCTTCAAAGCTCCATTTTCGCTGCTGTTTAATGGGCTTTACTATTTCTTCTTCTGATCTAGAGCCAATTTCCTCTGTGTCTAACTGTTTATTAATCCTTCTAATCAATATTTTTTGGCGAATTTTAATAATAATGGCAACAGCCAAAATCACCAGCACAATTGTCATTAAAACGTTCATGTAAGAGAAGAACCAACCGGGAGTTTCCGAGTCGGGAGGATCTTCAAAGGGCTGTCCTTCGCCCGGGTCTTCCATTAGTTTTTCCAAAGTTTTTTCCATATCCCCTTGACCATGTTGAAACCACAACACTAATAAACCAGCTATAATGGCAAATATAATTACAATGATAACTATATCCTGTAACACCACTTTGCGGCTGGTAGGAAATTTATCGCGGCTATCTATTGTAGCTACACCACTGAACATAAAGAATAATATAATTGCAAGAAAAAATAATACACCAAAAGTGAAAACGGAAAATAGCAGCACTTCACCGGCCCCTGACATTATACCTTCACCGGGAATGCTGCTGTATTCTCCGATCTCCCCGACCATTAGTACAGCAGCTAGGAGAATCAGAGCTGTAGAAATTATCAACATGTATCTAATAGCTTTAACTTGATTCATTCAAGTCTCCCCTCACAAAAGATGTTTCACTCTAGATTCAACATATTGCGACTAAATACCTGCTCAACTTCATCTTTTATAGGTAGAGAATCCTGAGCTCCTGGTCTAGTGACAGTTATCGCAGAAGCCGCAGCCGCA
>CAZKUS010000137.1:0-4494 GCA_964556025.1 uncultured Clostridia bacterium
TCCACTACCTATAATCAATACCTCTTGATCTGTGTAAAAATCAGCATCACAAGTGGCACAGTATCCCACACCTAAGCCGCGAAATTCCGTTTCACCGGGTAGCCCAAGAGTTCTAGGTTCGGCGCCAGTTGCAAAAATAACGCTTTTAGCCCTGTATTCTTCACCTTTTTTGGTAGTAACCAGCTTGGGATTAGAATGAAGATCTACCTGTTTCAACTCACCCTTTAAAAATTCACAATCGAACTTTTTCGCGTGTTCCGTCAACTCAGCAGCAATATCCGGTCCAGTAGCTTCTTTAAATCCTGGATAATTTTCCAATTCCCAGGTAGTCGACATCTGACCTCCTGGCTTACGCTTTCTTTCCAAAACGGCAGTCTTTAATTTAGACCTGGAAGCATATATTCCCGCAGTTAGCCCAGCAGGTCCTCCACCAATAATAAGTACATCCAATTCTTCTGCCATACTGATAAACCTCCCTCATATTAAATAAATTTTTTCTTGGTTTAGTTTGATAACTCGCCTTTTTCGAGTAGGCTCACTTAAAGTTGAATGTTGATAACAACTTCGAGTAAAAAATAGAGCATCACAGACAAAAGGTTCTATTTGCCAATGATACTCCTTTTGGCCTATCTGATATTGTATCCATAATTCACCTACATTCATTAGAGTTTGCTTCAACTTTAATGAAGGCTCAATTAAAATTTTATTGCTATTAACAACAGAATATAACAGCGTTTTAAAAAATAACTAGTTCCATAATTAGCATATTTTGTCATTTGCACTGTATATATTCAAGGAATATATCTAATAATCCTGCTAAAGAGTAAAAATTTTAAGTTTTCGATAATTCTTTTAATTTTGATTGTTCTAACTATTGCGAGTGTAAGTTATTTTTATAACACTTCAGTTTAGTTAAGTTTTAGCTAATTACTTATTTTTTATCCGCTTAATAATTTCAGATGCTGAAGGGGGACATCCAGGTACATATAACTTATAGTGCTGGGTACAATTCCCAATACCCAGTACAGAAGAATCACTAGTTATATTTTTATGGCCTTGACCCACAGCCAAGGTATAATTTGGAAGTTCACCATTATCTTGTAACCGCATCAAAGTATGAAATACAGCACCTATACATGGAGAACAAGCTTCGCGGTGATCTACATATTTTTGCAGTTTCTTACCAGCAGAAGATATTCCCACTTGCTGCTCTTGCTGCACCTGTTTTTGCTGTAGATTAAATTGTACCAACTGCTCTTTACCACGGAATTTATCCCCTACTCCCATCTGATATGCCGATTCTATATGATTGGGTAAGTTGTCCTCAGTAATGCCCAGCAAGTCACATCCGTAAGAATCCACAAGAACAGGATCTTTCCCCACAACCACTCGTCCAAGATTGACAGGATTCCCCCCTTCTTCAAAAGTAAGGTCCCCATACAAACCATCAACCACATGTAAATCCGGTTTTACAACAGTATTTAATACAGCTATATTTGTGTGTAAATCCGTGGAATGAAACTTTCTTTTTTCTTTATCAGGAATACAACCTTTTAAGTTCTTCAGAGCACATGTGAGTTTGGTTTGACAATGTGCTTTTAATACAGGAATATTTATCAATCTATCTATTTGCTTGATCTGGTTTACCACTTCTACAGCACCTATTTCAGATCTAAACAGAGAGGACTCGAATGATTTTAAATCTACCAGTTTCACCTGATATTTTTCCGCTATATCTGTAAACCCGCAAACCTGAAAAGCCTCTTTAGTATTGGCTCCTAACCAAGAACTTTCCATAATTAATAAGTTGTAAAACCCTCGCTCCTGAAAATGTTCAATTATTCCCTTTACTAATTCAGGACAAGTAGTAGCCCCTTGTTCAGCTGGCGAAGGTAAAATTAAATTTGGTTTTAATGCAATATTAGAAGACTTATCTAACTTAGGGAAAGGGAGAAATTTCTGCAGTATTTCTTTAATCATTTGCTTACTGTTATTACCATAATTTATGTACAGCTTATCTTCACAAATAGTCTGCCAGCTCTCAAAATTTCTATTATAAGCCATAACAACACCTCCAAATAAAACTGTTAGCTTCTCATGAATAAAGTCACGAAAGTACGTAACGGGTTTTTCAAATGAAAATATTTTGTCAAAATAGATTAACTTGAGCTATAATTAAGCTGTTCTCAATTTACAATGTGAGGTGATAAAGTTGGATAGATCAATTATAAAAACTAAGCTGCAAAACAGATATAAAACTATTATTGATGTAAAAAATCACAATGCAGTATTAATGCCTTTATTTTATAATAGCAATTCTTCAGAATGGCTGGTGGTTTTTCAACTTCGTTCCTCAACCATACCCACCCAACCAGGAGAAATATCTCTGCCTGGTGGAAAAATAGAGCAAGGAGAAACTGCTAAACAAACCGCTTTGAGAGAAACCAACGAAGAGTTGGGTATATTGGATCATCATATCTCCATTTGGGAAGAACTGGATCAATTAATAACACCATTTAATATGTCAATTTCTTCATTCGCTGGTGAAATACACGTACCACTTAAAGATTTAAAGATTAATCCAGATGAAGTGGCGGAAGTATTCACTATACCTTTGAATTTCTTTGTCAACAATCCTCCTAAAAGTTACGATATGACAGTAAAAGTCAAACCAGACCGCCATTTCCCCTATGAGCTAGTTCCCGGTAGAGAAAATTATCAATTTCGAACCGGTAATTATCCTTCATATTTTTATATCTACAATGATCGAGTTATTTGGGGTTTTACGGCCAGGATAATCAAAAATTTCATTGATATTGTATTTTGTTAAATATTCCGATCACTTCCACATGGGTGGTTTGAGGGAACATATCTACAGGTTGAAAAATTTCTGGATAATATCCCAATTCTACTAATTGTAGCACATCCCTGGCCATAGTCGCCGGATTACACGATACATAGGCAATTTGTTCAGGTTTTATCAGATCTATGGTTTGGAATAATTGTTGATCACATCCTTTTCTAGGTGGATCCATTATTACCAGTTCAGGGTTCATGTTACGCAGCAATGATTTGATCTCTGGATCTTCAGCTTTAGACCTGTAAAAATCTATATTAGTTATACCATTGATATCCCCATTTATCTGAGCATCTTGTACTGCTGATGGAGAAACTTCTATACCTGTAACTCTTTTGGCCTTTTCAGCGGCTAATATGGTAATTGTACCGATACCACAGTAAAGGTCTACAATTTGTCCATCTCCTTTGAGCTGGCATAGATCAAATAGTTTTTGGTATAACACCTCTGTTTGCTGGGAATTAACCTGATAAAACGCCCCAGCAGATATACGAAACTTTTTTTCTAGCAGCTTATCTATTAAATAACTTCTTCCCCATAAAGTTCGAAATTTATCTCCCATAATAGTAGTTCCCATTTTTTTGTTGATATTTTGCATAATACTGACAATGCCGGATACATTCTCGGTCAAATTATCTGCAATCTTAGCATAATGAGTAAAGTTTTCTTTGTCAGTTACAAATGTCACCTGCATCTGTCCAGTCTTTTCTCCCACTCTAGAAACTATGTACTTTAAATTGACACCGCTAAAGTAATCCTGATAATAGTTCATTAATTCCCTTAGTCGATTTATAATCTGGTTATTTCCAGATTGTTGAATCATGCAATGATCTATTTCCACTAAGTTGTGACTATTTTTTTGGAACAAACCCATTTTAAGTTGTGAACCAAAAGATTTTACAGGTATCTGTATTTTATTTCTATAATACCAGGGATAATCCATTCCAATAACTTCTTGTACTTTCGGATTTTTAATACCTGCTACTTTTTTCATTTGATCTACTACTAAATTGTACTTGTATTGTAATTGCCCGTTATAAGATAAATGCTGTAGCTGACACCCTCCACAGCGAAAAAAATACGGGCAAGGCGGTTCTACCCTGTTGGCTGCCCTATCACAATATTGCAGCACTTCAGCTCTGGCAAAATTCTTTTTGACTTCAGTAATTGCAGCTCTTATTCTCTCACCTGGTAAAGCTTGAGGAACAAAAATAGCAAAATTATCGTATTTTCCCACACCGTCCCCTTGATGATTTAGATCATGTATGTCTAAAGTAATTTTTTGTTCTTTAACAACCGGCCTTCTTCCTGACATATTATTCCCCCTTGTACAATATAGTTAGTTTCAACATGCTATTTTCATAGAAAATCTAATTGTTAATATGAATGAAAATGATATTTTATTACTATTAACAGCAGCATATAACAATATATTATTATCGACTCAGTTAAAATTGAGTGTTGATAACAGTAAAATTTTTAGTCTCTAACTATTTTAATTTTAGTTCCCCTTTGATAAACTGTATCAATAGAATAGTTAAATGACAACTTTAATTTTGGCGCTGTTATATTATGTTGTTGGTAGCAACAACAGAGTATAACAGCACCATCTATAAAAAGGAGTAATATGTATGGAG
>CAZKUS010000137.1:4594-5992 GCA_964556025.1 uncultured Clostridia bacterium
TAGCAACAACAGAGTATAACAGCACCATCTATAAAAAGGAGTAATATGTATGGAGATTTTAGGCGTTTTTACAGCAATAATATTGGTAATTATACTGTTACGAAAAAATAAGCATCTAGGTGGAGCTATGACTTTAGGAGCTTTAATAGTAGCCATTTTTGCAGGTATGAACCCAATAGAAATAACTAAAACTTTATGGGGCAGCATCACAGCCCCCACTACAGTCAATCTAATGTTAATAGTTTTGTTTATAAATATTTTTAGTACACTATTACAACAAACTAATAGCTTGGAAATAATGGTTAACAGTTTGACTAGATTATTACCTGACCGTAGAGTGCTACTAGTCACTCTACCTTCTCTTATCGGAATGTTAACAGTTCCTGGAGGTGCTGTACTGTCTGCTCCTATGATAAAAGAAGCCGGAGATCAAATAAAGTTGACTCCTGCTAAATTAGCTGCTACCAATATGCTGTACAGACATGTCTGGCATTTAATTTTCCCTTTAATCCCTAGTATCATAATAATTTCAGAGCTTAGCCAAGTACCTTTGCGCTTTTTTATTTTATTTAATCTGCCAGTTTTTATTGCTACTTTTCTTATTGGATTTAAATGGCTATTCAGACACGCTGTAATTGACACCAACTATAACCGAGTTGAATTTACCGGCCCAACATCTGAAGAAAATATGAACAATCTCCAAACAAACTCCGGCATTCGTCAAAATATCCTGCATTTTTTACGAAGCATATTTCCTCTATTTACTGCTATAGCATTGGGAATTCTCACTCCTTTGGAAATACCAGTTTCTCTATTGGTGGGTATTTTGTTAGCAGCTATTAATTACTTAGATTGGAATAATCACCCAGTTACTACCATTGGACAACGATTTAAAAACTCTATCTTCAAGTCCAAATACGGAATGGTACTAACCATTTTGGGAATTATGATTTTTAAAGATTTTGTAGAAGCTTCAGGAGCAGTAGAACAAATGACCGAAGGCCTAGTAGCTTCAGGTATTCCCACTACATTCCTTATAGTAATAGTACCTTTTATTACAGCTATGATAACCGGTGTAAATTCTGCGGCACTGGGGATCAGTTATCCTATCATGGCACCGATTATGAACCCTCACGAAGGCAACCTAGCTTTGTTGGGAATATTTTATGCAGCCAGTGTATTCGGATATTTTATGTCACCTTTTCATCTGTGTTTATTGTTGACAAAGGAGTATTTTAAAACTTCTTTCAATAGTATGTACAAAGAATTGACTTTTCCAGCTAGTATCATGGTAATTGGCGGAATTTTAGTTGGATTGATTTGGGAGATATTTTAAGTAAACACTGTTATTTTCTGTTGTTGATAGCAATAAACACTTCAATTTCACTCTAAATGCTT
>CAZKUS010000138.1:0-5975 GCA_964556025.1 uncultured Clostridia bacterium
ATGACTTTACAGCGTTCGCACATTGGCTTAACTGAAGGTCTGGTTTTCATCATTAAACCCCCTTCTGAATCCTATTTAGTTACTAATTATTGAAATTTATTTGTACCGATAAGTTATCCTACCACGGCTGAGATCGTATGGTGATAGTTCTACTTTGACTTTATCTCCTGGCAATATCCTAATGTAATTCATTCTTATCTTACCAGATACATGAGCCAGTATTTTATGACCATTTTCCAATTCTACCCGAAACATGGCATTTGGTAAAGGCTCCACTACCGTACCTTCTACTTCTATTGCCTCTTTTTTGGACATAATAACTGCTTTCTTCCCTCCTTTAACCTGAAGGTAAACTTATCCCAGGTTTTCAGTCTGAGTGAATTTTTCTAATTCAGCTCGCAACTCTCTATCACTGGCTTTTTTGTGATACAGCTTTCGAGTCAACTCCTGTGAGACAAATTTATTATACTTTTGAAGATGCTTGAGATTTTTCTTTTTGAGTTTTGACAAGGGTCGTTTACAACCATCTGATACAGTTACCTCATCGCTTCCAATTTTATCAACAACTACATAGAATCGTCCAGCATCTCTTCCTTGACTTGAACGCACTAATTGGCCCACCTGCAAGTTTTGCAACTTATTTCCTCTCCTTTCCCAGTTCATCATTTGGAGAGAAAAATGCCGATAAACCAAAGAGGCAATTATTCCTCCAGGGTCGTAAAAATTTCCGGTCCCGAATCAGTGATAGCTATTGTGTGCTCAAAGTGAGCCGACGGAGTTTTATCAGCCGTAATTACTGTCCAGTGATCATCTAATGTTTTTACATCTGATGTCCCAATATTCACCATAGGCTCAATTGCAAATACCATACCGGGTTTTAATCTAGGACCTTTTCCGGGGGGACCGTAATTAGGAATTTCCGGTGGCTCGTGCATAGCACTACCTATCCCGTGTCCCACATATTTTTTTACTACGTATAATTTATTTTTTACCACATGTTGTTCTACTGCATGAGATATATCGCTCAATCTATTCTTTGGACGAGCCTGTTCAATGCCCTGATATAACGATTTTTCGGTTACTTGCAGTAATTGATGCAAATCTTGTGTCACTTCACCTACAGTATAGGTCTTGGCAGCATCTCCATGATATCCTTTGTATTCCGCCCCTATGTCAATACTAATGATATCACCTTCGGTCAATTTTCTTATGCCTGGTATTCCGTGAACGACTTCATGATTAATTGATGCACAGATGCTAGCCGGAAAACCGTGATAACCTTTAAATGAGGGTTGTGCATCTCTACTTTTGATGTGATCTTCAGCTAATTTATCCAATTCCACAGTGGTTATCCCCGGTTCAATAGCTTGTGCTAATTTTTGATGTGCTTCTGCTACTATTTTTCCGGCTACCCTCATAAGCTCTAATTCTTGCTTACTCTTCAAAATAATCATCGTTTTTCACTTAAAGCATTCATGATCTCTTGAAAAACTTCACCAGGCTTTTGTGAACCATCAATTTTCTTCAATATTCCGCGGTTTTGATAGTACTCAACCAATGGTTGAGTATTTTCTAAATAGACATCCAGCCGTTCTCTGGCAGTTTCTTCATTGTCGTCATCGCGCTGATACAACTCTCCGCCGTCATCATCGCAAACACCGCGAACTTGGGGCGGATTAAATTTGATATGATAACTTTTACCACATTTTCTACAAATTCTGCGACCTGACAATCTCTCAATTAATTCATCTTTTGCTACATCGATGTAAACCGCAGCAGTCAAAGGATTTTCGTTCAGCACTTGATCCAATGCTTCAGCTTGGGCTACGGTTCTGGGGAATCCGTCCAGGATAAATCCATCTTGACAATCTGTTTTTTGTAATCTTTCTTCTACTATACCTATTACTACTTCATCTGGTACCAACTGACCAGCATCCATATAGGATTTAGCCTGTTTGCCTAAGTCCGTTCCTTCTGAAACTGCTTTCCGAAAGATATCTCCAGTTGCAATATGAGGGATATCTAATTCTCTAGCCATCTTTTCCGCCTGGGTACCTTTCCCAGCTCCTGGAGGCCCCATTAAGATTATGCGCATCTCTTACCCCCCTATATAAACACTACTTCTTCATAAATCCTTGATAGTGTCTCATAAGCATTTGACTCTCAATCTGTTTCATAGTTTCCAGGGCTACACCGACCATAATAATCAGAGCTGTACCTCCGAACATAATATTCAGCTCTACAAAACCTTCTAGTAGTATTGGTAAAACTACTATAGCAGCTAAAGCAAATGCTCCAGCTAATGTAATTCTATCCATAATTTTACTCAAATACTTAGCAGTTGGACGGCCGGGCCTAATCCCCGGAATAAATCCACCATATTTCTTCATATTATCAGCCATATCTTGTGGATTGAACTGTATGGCAGTGTAGAAATAAGTGAAGAAAATAATCAGGATTACATAAAGTATTGTATTTAATGGTGTACCGAAACCTATGGCGTTAGCCACACTAACAGCAAAGGGATGATCAATGAACTGCACTAAAGTTTCCGGAAACATCAAAATAGATGATGCAAAAATAACCGGAATAACCCCTGCTTGATTTACCTTTAATGGAATGTGAGTTGACTGTCCTCCGTACATTTTTCTACCTACAACTCTTTTCGCATATTGAACCGGAATCTGTCTACGACCTTCTTGGAGTGCAACGATTCCAACAATAACACTCAAAATGAGTGCAAGAATTACTAGAACTAGTAAAATGCTTAGTTCTCCCATTCTTACCATTTCAAAGGAGGATAGAATCATTTGTGGTACACCAGCAACAATTCCTCCGAATATGATAATGGAAATCCCATTACCTATACCTCTTTCATTAATTTGTTCACCAAGCCACATCAAGAAAGCTGTTCCTGCAGTTAATGATAGGACAATAACCATATAGGACGTAAATGTGGGATTCACCACTGCAGGT
This sequence comes from uncultured Clostridia bacterium, assembly GCA_964556025.1. Taxonomy (GTDB): domain Bacteria; phylum Bacillota; class Natranaerobiia; order Natranaerobiales; family Natranaerobiaceae; genus Natranaerobius. Next base: position 2,977 of record CAZKUS010000138.1, read on the forward strand.
CCTAATAGTCCTAAAGTCATACCAATAGCCTGTAAGAAAGCAATTATAACAGTCCCGTACCTGGTATATTGAGCTAGCTTTTTCTTTCCTTCTTGCCCTTCTTTAGACCACTCTTCAAATTTTGGTACCACAACTGTCAACAACTGCATAATAATTGATGCGTTGATGTATGGTGTAATACTCATTGCAAATATCGATAACTGACTCAGCGCTTGACCAGTTATGACATTCATGAAACCGAATAGGTCCTGTCCTGCAAACAACTCCTCAATTTGAGTTGCATCAAGACCAGGGACGGGAACATGAGAACCTAATCTAAATATAAGCAACATGGCCAGTGTAAACATTATCTTTTGTCGAAGGTCTTTAATGCGCCATGCGTTAATAAGTGTTCCCAGCACTTAAATCACCTCAGCCTTTCCACCGGCTTTTTCTATTTTGTCCTGGGCTGTTTTGGAAAATTTATGAACTTTAACAGTCAGTTTTTTGTTTAGTTCCCCGTCGCCGAGTATTTTTATACCATCTTTAACATTGTTGACTAGTTTTTTCTCCATAAGCAGTTCAGGTGTTATTTCTGTTCCTTCATCAAATTTATTTAGACTTTCCAAATTAACAATAGCAAAGTCCTTTTTGAAAATATTTGTAAACCCACGCTTGGGAACTCGCTCTTGCAGTGGCATCTGTCCACCTTCAAATCCTGGGCGAACGCCACCGCCGGAACGGGCATTTTGACCGATGTGACCTCTACCAGAAGTCTTGCCAAGTCCTGAACTCATCCCTCTTCCCACACGTTTACGGGATTTTTTACTCTTAGCTTGCGGTTTCAGCTCGTGTAATCTCATCTGTTACACCTCCTTAACTATGATTCAAGCTCCTCTACTTCTACAAGATGATCCACTTTGGCAATCATCCCGCGAATCTCTGGAGTATCCTCTTTAACCACCGAATGAGTGCGCTTTTTTATTCCCAGCGCTTCAACAGTTTTAATCTGACGCTCTGATGCACCTATTAAGCTGCGCGATAAGGTGATTTTCAAGTTTTTATCTGCCATTCCAGATCCCTCCTATCCCTGTAGGTCTTTCACTGAGATGCCGCGTAACTTGGCAACTTGTTCTGCTGTCTTTAATCGTCTAAGTCCGTCCATAGTGCCATTTACCATACTTTTAGCATTGTTAGAGCCCAAGGATTTGGTCAGGATATCTCTTATACCAGCCTGTTCCAACACAGCACGAACAGGTCCTCCTGCAATAACTCCTGTACCTTCATAGGCGGGCTTCAACAGGACTTGGCCTCCGCCATCTTGGCCAACTATCTCATGGGGAATAGTAGTTCCTATCATAGGAACCTTAATAATATTTTTCTTAGCATCTTCCATTCCTTTTCTTATAGCTTCTGGAACTTCAACAGCTTTTCCAGTTCCAGCTCCAACGTACCCGTTCCCATCCCCTACAACTACTAGGGCACTAAAGCTAAAACGTCGGCCACCTTTAACAACTTTAGTAACACGACTTATTTCAACTACATTTTCTTCTAATTCGAGTTTATTTGGGTCAAAGTCTCTTTTTTGCAAATCCTTTTGACTCCTTCTCAACAATAGTCATTAGTCAAAGTTAATTTAAAATTTCAATCCTTCTTCACGAGCTGCGTCTGCCAGGGCCTTGATTTTACCATGAAATAAATATCCACCTCTATCAAAAACCACTTCTTCTACACCCTGGTTTAGAACTCTTTGGGCGATCAGTTTCCCTACAGCTGCACTGGCTTCTTGATTATTTTTACCTTGATAATCATTATCCATCTCATTGTCAAGAGTGGAAGCATAAGCAAGTGTATGCCCATTAATATCATCTATAGCTTGAGCGTGAATATTCTTGGTGCTGCGATAAACATTTAACCGCGGTCTTTCTGGTGTACCAAAAATTTTATTTCTAACTCTACGATGACGTTTTTTTCGTGCTAATTTCCTGTTAAAACGTGCCATACCTACTCACCCCTTTCTCACTTAGAGCCTGTTACTATTTACCGGTTTTTCCTACCTTTTGAACTATTTGTTCATCAGCGTATCTGATACCTTTTCCTTTATAAGGTTCGGGCTTACGTACATACCTGATTCGGGCAGCCACCTGTCCTACCACTTCTTTTTCCGGGCCTTTTACTACAATTTGGTTATTCTTGGGAACATCTATTTCAATATTTTCAGGTGATTCAATTGTTACTGGATGCGAGTAACCGACATTCAATACCAGGTTATTACCCTGCATTTGTGCGCGATAGCCCACACCGACAATTTCCAATCTTTTTTCAAATCCGTTGGATACACCTTCAACCATATTAGCAATTAAGCTTCTATACAATCCATGTAAAGATCTATGTCTTTTATTGTCTGTTGGGCGTTTAACCAGTAGCTCACCATCATTTTGTTCTACTGTGATGGCACGGTCTAAAGTTTTAGTCAATTCCCCTTTGGGACCTTTAACTGTCACTTCATTTTCTGTTACATTAACTTCAACATTATCCGGAATTTGAATTGGCTTTTTTCCGATCCGCGACATTCCTAACACCTCCATTTCCGCCTGATTCTTACCAGATATAGCAAACTACTTCGCCGCCTGTGCCATGGTCCCTTGCTTCTCGATCAGTCAAAAGACCTTTCGAAGTTGAAACCACAGCAATTCCTAGGCCGCCTAGTACTTTTGGTATTTCATCCTTATTTGCGTATACACGCAAACCTGGCTTGCTGATCCTTTTCAAACCTGTGATTACTTGCTCTTCATTATCCCCATATTTAAGTTGGATTCGAATGATACCTTGCTTATTATCTTCAATATATTCAAAATCCTCGATATAACCTTCTTTTTTGAGGATACCAACCAATTCACGCTTCATTTTTGATGCGGGAATTTCTACACGATTGTGAAATACAGATTGAGCATTCCTGATCCTGGTCAACATATCCGCTATAGGATCTGTCATTGTCATTGTCACGACCTCCTTCCTTC
>CAZKUS010000139.1:0-5945 GCA_964556025.1 uncultured Clostridia bacterium
AATGATGTCAGGGATGTTATTTGAAGAATTGGGTTTTACTTATACTGGTCCAATTGATGGACATAATATATCACAATTAATGGAAGTATTAAATAATGCTCGAAGTCAACAAGGTCCTTTGCTAGTACATGTGGTTACTAAAAAGGGGAAAGGTTATCAACCTGCCGAAAAATTTCCTGATAAATTTCACGGTACTGGTCCTTTCGATGTTGCCAACGGTAAAAGTACAAATAAATCAGATAAACCGAGCTTTTCTAAGGTCTATGGGAACACTGTTACTGAATTAGCCAAGCGTGATAATTCAATTATTGCAATAACGGCTGCTATGCAGGATGGTACCGGTTTATCTGAATTCGCTTTAGAGTTTCCAGATAGATACTATGATGTAGGTATTGCTGAGCAGCATGCGGTAACTTTTGCTGCTGGATTGGCCAGGTCAGGATACAAACCTTTTGTAACTCTTTATTCGACTTTTTTACAAAGAGCGTATGATCAAGTGCTTCACGATGTATGCATGCAAAATTTACCGGTGGTTTTTGCTATAGATAGAGCTGGCATAGTAGGTGGAGATGGAGAAACTCATCAAGGCTTATATGATTTATCATTTCTTAGGAATATTCCTAATTTAATTATTATGTCACCTAAAGATGAAAGAGAATTGCAATTAATGTTATATACTGCAACTACTATTGATGGTCCAGTAGCTATCAGATATCCACGCGGAACAGGGACAGGAGTAGAGTTAGATAATCATTTTGAATCACTACCTAAATATAAAGGAGAATTTATTTCTGCGAAAAAAGTTAAAGGAGAGATAGCTTTTATAGGAATAGGGAATATGGTGCCTTATATGTCGGAAGTTGCTTCGAAACTAACTCAGTATAATATTGAGCCGACATTGTTTAATGCCAGATATGTAAAGCCTTTGGATGAAAACAATATTAAAGAAATTGCTAGACAACACAAATATATTTGTACTTTTGAGGAAAACACACGTATAGGTGGTTTTGGTAGCGCTGTATTAGAATTACTGCAAGAAACAGGAATATCTGATAAGATGTTGTATAGATTCGGTCTTCCGGATGAATTTATACCACAAGGTCCTCGTGAATCAATTTTATACGATTACAATTTGGGTGTAAACGAAATAATAGATAAAGTAGTACACAATATACGAGGTGACCAAATTGGCCAAGGATAAACTGAGACTAGATCAGTTGCTAGTTGAACACGGTTATTTCTCAACTAGAGAAAAGGCTAAAAGAAGTGTGATGGCAGGGCAGATATTTGTAGACAGTCATAAAGTGGATAAACCAGGTAAAAAGGTATCTGTTGAATCTCAATTGGCAGTTAAAAACGATCAAGTTAAATACGTCAGTAGAGGTGGCTTTAAATTAGAAAAAGCCTTGGGATATTTTGATATCAGTGTTAACAATAGAGTAGTGATAGATATCGGAGCTTCTACTGGTGGTTTTACTGATTGCTTATTAAAAAATGGCGCTTCACACGTACATGCTGTTGATGTTGGTTATGGACAATTAGCCTGGAAACTGAGATCTGATAAGAGAGTGACAGTTTTTGAAAAAACTAATATCCGATTTGTTAGTTCAAATTTGTTTTTACCTAAACCTGATTTAGCTACTATTGATGTATCTTTCATTTCTTTAGAATTAGTTATACCAAAAATAATGGAAGTCACTACTTATCCTCACGAAGCGATAATACTTATAAAACCACAATTTGAAGCTGCTAAAGAACAAGTGGGAAAAAAGGGAGTAGTAAGAGAGCTCTCAGTTCATATAAATGTTTTACAAAGAATCTTACTTGATATAATTGTAAAGCTCGAACTCAGTGTTAATGGATTAACATATTCTCCAGTGACAGGTCCTCAAGGAAATATAGAGTATTTAGTTCATGTGTCAAAATATAATCCTTCATCAAAAACTTCACAACTTGTAAATTCTACAATAAACCATGTTGTAAATGAAGCATACGAACACTTTAAAGGAGGCTATATATGAGAAAAGTAGGATTGGTTCCTAATATTCAAAAAGAACAGATTGCTGAAATAACTAAAAATATGTATAAGTTTTTAATTGATAACAATGTACAAGTATGTTTAACTGAAGATGGAGCTGATTTGATTGGAGTCAGAGATGCTGGAGTCACCTCTCAAGTTATGGGAGAAACTGTGGATGTCATTATTATCCTCGGCGGAGATGGTACTATTTTAAAAGCAGCCAGAGAGTACGCCCCCTACCATGTTCCTCTTTTGGGTGTAAATATGGGGAAAATGGGTTTTTTAGCTGAAATAGACGCAACTGATGTTATGGATTATGTAAATTTTTTATTAAAAGGTCAGTACACCATTGAAGAAAGAATGATGTTGGAGGCAACTGTTTATAGAGATGGGCAAGAAATATCTACTTTTTGTGCTTTAAATGATGTGATAATTGCTAAGGGACCGTTTTCAAGAATAATTGAGATTGAAACTAAAGTAGGTGGAAATTATCTAGAAACTTATCCTGGAGATGGAGTAATAATTTCCACTCCCACTGGGTCTACAGGGTACTCTTTCTCAGCTGGTGGCCCTGTTGTCAGTTCTGATTTAGAAGTGATGATGATAACTCCAATATGCCCTCATTTAATGCACAATAGATCCGTAATCATATCATCTAATGAAACAGTTACAGCAAAAATGAAAACTAATTACGCTGTAGTAGTTTTAACAGTAGATGGTCAACAGGGATTCACTTTACAGAATGAAGATGAGATAAAAGTAAAAAAATCAAACTTGAGTACGAAACTGATAAAATTACGTGAACGGAGTTTTTATCAATTACTAAATGAAAAGTTGTCAGGTTAAAAGTATAGCTAGTTGTGAATAAGGAGGACATGAATGCTAGTTCATTTAAATATTAAAAATTTTGCTTTAATTGAACAGCTAACTTTAGAACCGGAAAATGGCTTAAATATTTTAACTGGTGAAACAGGTGCCGGTAAAACTATTGTTTTAGATGCTCTGGGACTAATTTTAGGTGGTAGAGCTTCTAGTGACTACATTAGATCAGGTTGTGACAAGGCAATTGTGCAAGGTGTTTTTCAAATCAATAATAACTCTAATTGTGGTCTTGTTGACCTTTTAAATGAATGGGAAATTCCAGTGGAAGAAGATGGTAATATAATACTGACAAGAGAAATAGGTAATGGAAAAAGCATAGCTAGAATAAATGATCAAGTAGTAATATTAAGTAAATTAAAGGAACTTGGGAAACATCTTGTTGATATTCACGGACAGCATGACCATCAATCTTTACTTCAAACAGAGAAGCATTTGGATCTATTAGACGCTTTTGGTGGAGAAGAATTATTACTTTTGAGGAAGCAGATAGAGGATTTTTATTTACGACTTCAAGATACTAACAAACAGTTAGAGCAATTGATAGAAGATCCTAGAGAAAGAGCAAGAAAATTAGAATTATTGGAATATCAGCAACAAGAGATCGAAGAGGCGAAACTAAGTACAGATGAAGAACAACAATTGTATGAACGGCGAATAAAGCTTCAGAATATAGAAAAATTAAGAGAAAGTATAGGATTTGCTTATGCACAAGTATATGAAGGTGAGGATCATCAACCTTCAATGGTAGATAATATGGGATATATTTTGGACAAGCTAAACTACATAAAATCAATCGATGAAAATACAGAATCATTCTATCAGCAAATAGATCAACTGATGATTCAAATGCAGGAGTTGAGTAGAGAATTAAAGGATTATTTGGAAGAAATAGATATTAATCCCATGGAATTACAAGAGATTGAAAAAAGGATTGATATTTATAATGAGCTAAAGCGAAAATACGGTAACAATGTTGATGAAATTAATGACTATTTAGCTGAAGTAAAAGCTGAAATAGATTACTTGAAAAGTACTGAAGAACAGAGAACCAATTTGGAAAAACATCGTAATGAAATCTTACAAGAATTAGATCAGCTTAGTTCTCAACTTACTAATAAAAGACAAGAAATAAAAAATGATTTAGAAAAAGAGATTATGCAACAGTTACAGGCTTTAGCTATGGAAAAAGTCCAGTTCGAAGTTAAATTAGAAGAAACTATGTTATCTGCAAAAGGTAAAGAACGAGCTGAATTTATGTTCAGCCCAAATAAAGGTGAACCTGTTAAATCTTTAGTAAAGATAGCTTCTGGCGGAGAACTTGCAAGAGTTATGTTGGCCCTAAAAACTCTCTTTTCAAGTGTTGATGATATATCTACACTTGTTTTTGACGAAGTTGACACTGGAATTAGTGGAAATGCAGCACAAAAAGTAGCTACAAAATTATATGAACTTTCGCTCAGCACTCAAGTTCTTTGTGTTACTCATCTGCCTCAAGTGGCAAGTAAAGCGGATAATCATTATAGATTAGTAAAGCGTGAAAGAGACGATAGAACCACCACAGAAATTGAAAAATTATCTTACGAACAGAGAATAAGAGAACTAGCTGAGATGATAGATGGAGAAAAACCGTCTAAAACTTCTTTAGAACACGCTGAAAATTTAATTACTGGAAGTAAATAGCACCATTATAAAATGGTGTTTTTTTTGTAAAAGTCGATATTAATTTCTCATGTTTCCCTAATAAAAGATCAGAATGAGACATACTTACAGGGGGAAATTTAAAACTAGCAAGTTGACACTTTTGGGGAGGTGACAATAGTAATCTAACTTAGGAGTGTTGACAATTGCAAATAAGAAATAAAAAAATTATCGGTGTAGTTATTGCTTCAATAATTCTAATAGTCGGATTTAGCTCCCCTGCAAGAAATTACGCCAATCTACCCAATGAATTAAAAATGATTAAAGGTGAAGATCTAGAAATCCACCCCTTTCTACCCATGGAATTGCATGTAGATGAACAATCGGAACAAGTACTATCAATAAACGGTAGGGAGGATAATCAAAGCTCACCTATAACTTTTGGATTTTCGGAACCACTTAAATTATCATCTTTGGATGTAGGAGAGGTAGAAGTTGAGTTCCGTCTTTTTGGTTATGTTCCCCTGAAATCAATGGAAATAAACGTATTGGAAGATAGGGAATTGATTCCAGGTGGAGAAGCTATAGGTATCGAAGCTGGATCTGGTGAAATAGTAGTTGCAGATTACTACACTGTCCAAGGAGATAGACAAATTTCTCCTGCTAAAAAAGCTGGTATACGCCAAGGTGACAGTATTGTTGCCATTAATGGCAGTGAAGTTTCCAATTTAGAATCTGCTTCTGATCAATTAGAAAGACAAATAGAAATGTTACAAGAACAAGAACAAGAACAGAGTGGTATTGACATTTCAATAGAAAGATCGGGTAAAGAAAAAGTAAAAGAAATTAAACCCAAGTTTTGTAATGAATTGCAAGATTATGGCATTGGTTTGTTTTTGACCGACTCTTCTTTGGGTGTAGGTACCTTGACTTATAAAATTCCGGATACTGGTGAATTCGGGGCTTTAGGTCATTCGATAGCTACATGGGAGCAAGCACCTTCGACACTTAACGATGCTCAAATAGTTAATGCTAGAATTATTGGCATAAATAAATCAAGTGATGGAGAACCAGGTGAAAAAAAGGGGAGTTTCATTAGAAATGAAAAACCATTAGGAACTATTTCCAAAAACACTGAATTTGGTATTTTTGGAAATTTAGTAAGTTCTTATGGTCATAAAGACGATGAAATAGAACCGAAATCACTAGGTTCGGTGAATCACGTAGAAACCGGGCCAGCAGAAATTTTAACAGTAATAGCAGATCAAGAAATTGAAAGATTCGATGTTGAGATAAAGCAGACTTTCCCTCATAATAAGGAAGATGGCAAAGGAATGGTAATTAAAGTAACAGATCAAGATTTGATAGATGAAACAGGTGGTATTGTACAGGGCATGAGTGGTAG
>CAZKUS010000140.1:0-5926 GCA_964556025.1 uncultured Clostridia bacterium
AAATTTTTGTTTTAAAAGAAGGAACTATTATTTTATTTGTAGAAAGTTTTTGTTAGAAAATTTTGTAACATAATAAAAAAACAAAAGGGAGGTAGATTTAAAAGTGATTAAAGTATTGATAGTGGATGATAATAAAGAATTTTGTGAGATTTTGAAGGAGTATTTGGCAGAACATGACGATTTTCAAGTAGTTGACATAGCTTATAATGGGGAAGACGCTATTGAAAAGATTAATAAAAATCAACCTGATGTTTTATTACTAGACATTATTATGCCAATTTTAGATGGTATAGGAGTATTAGAGTACTTACAAAAACACAATCTAGCTAATAACAGGCCTAAAACTATTATGTTGACAGCATTTGGTCATGAAAAAATTACACAAAGAGCAGTTAGTTTAGGTGCAGATTATTATATTTTAAAGCCATTTAGCATGGATACATTGGCTGATAGAATTAGACAATTGTATTCTGGCTTCGGTATTGACAAAGATAGTGAAGAAATGAAAACACTGGAACTAGATTTTAATAGACAAAACTTTCAAGATCTTTTCCAAGATAGTACTGGTAAAAATAAAGATACTTCTATTGATATGGAAGGTGAAATAACTGATGTGATACACGAATTAGGAGTACCTGCTCACATAAAAGGTTATACATATTTAAGAAAAGCTATACTTTTGGTTGTTGAAGATCCTGACTTATTAAATTCTGTAACAAAAATCTTATACCCACAGATTGCAGAAACATATGACACAACACCTAGTCGTGTGGAAAGAGCCATTCGGCACGCAATTGAAGTTGCTTGGAATAGAAATGATGTGGAAACCATTAAAAGCCTGTTTGGATATACTATTAACACAGAAAAAGGCAAACCTACAAATTCTGAATTCATAGCCATAGTAGCTGACAAATTGAGATTAAAATCCAAAAGAGCGTGATATAATAAAGTACTAGTTTTATTGACACCCTTTAACAGATTAACTTATAATGTATATACACTATAAGTTAATCTGTTAAAGATAAGGGTGAGGAGCTTTAAGTGATATTTATTAATGTCAAGTCACAGGTTTTTTTGACTATAATCATGATTTTTTTTGCATTATATCCAAATCCTACTAATCTAATTCAATCAGTTTATAGAGTTTTTGACCCACAAATAGATACAGAAGAAGTTTTAAATTACCCCGTAGAGTTTGTTGGTGAACAAAAAGATCCTAGGAATTTGGAAATAGCTGTGCTAGAAAACACACCTTATCAGTACGATTGGACCACATATGGGATGCCCTGGTATTATCCTACTGTTGATGAAGTTATAGAAAACCAAGCTGGTGATTGTAAATCTAGGATGATAATTTTAGCTTCAATGTTAGAATATTTAGAAAAGCCTTATCAAATTAAATATTCACTTGATCATTTTTGGGTAGATTACCCGAATAAACCTGACACACCAATAGAAAGTGAAGATTTTGCACTCTATTCACAAGAAGATGGATTTCAATTTCCTGATATACAATGGGATGTGACCTTGAATACCTATTCAACTTTTTGGGATTATATGCCAGCTCAAGTTAAATTTGCTTTTAGCTTGAGCTGGCTTATGCCACCTTTCTTAGCTAAAATATATAATGCAAAAATTGGTAAAATCAACCGCATGTAGCGGTTGATTTTTTTTATAGCAAATATAAAATTGACCAATACTAAAAATAGAACTACTAATTTATAATTACACAGTTGGAGGTAAGCAAGTGTTATTAAAAAACAAAAGTTCAACAATCTCTGGTATCGTTAAAATAGGTAATAAAACAAAAGATCTGATTCCCAAATTGTCTTCTAACGATATAGCTGTGATCAACCATCAAGATATAGATGAAATTGCAGCCGATTCTTTGATTAAAACAGGAGTAAAAGCAGTAATAAATATGCAAAATAGTATGACAGGTTACTATCCGAATAGAGGTCCGGAAATATTATTAGAACATCAAGTTCCTCTTTTTGATCTCGTAGGTAATAAATTCAAAAATCAAGTTGTTTCTAATCAAAAACTAACGATAGTTGAAAACTGCATTTATCAAAATGGTGTCTTCTTAGGGGAAGCAAGATTTTTTACTGAGGAAATTAAAAAATCTTATCAAAAAATTGCCAATGATAATCTGGAATTTCGTTTAAAAGAGTTTGTTACAAACACATTAAATTATGCAATGATAGAACAAGAGCTTATTTCAGATCAATTATTTTTATTTCATTTACCTTGTGAAATTAACAGAATGATAAATAATCAGCATTGCTTGATAGTAGTAAGAGGAAAAGATTACCGCCAAGATATAAAAGCAATATCTGAATATATAAAAGAGCAGAAACCGATTTTAATAGGTGTTGATGGTGGAGCTGATGCCTTACTAGAACATGGTTTTACACCAAATATTATTCTTGGTGATATGGACAGTGTTTCTGATAAAGCACTATATAAAATACCTTTGCGCCTAATTCACGCATATCCTAATGGCAAAGCTCCAGGAGCTATTAGATTACAAGAGAACAACTTAAATTTTTATCTAATCAAGGCTCCTGGGACTAGTGAAGACGTCGCTTTTCTTTTAGCACATCAACTAAATGCACGATTGTTAATAGCAGTAGGCACTCATACTCATGTTATAGATTTCTTAGAAAAGGGTAGAAAAGGTATGTCCAGTACTTTTTTAACAAGAATGAGAGTCGGTTCTAAATTAGTTGATGCTAAAGGAGTTAGTCAACTATATCGGCCAGGAACTAAAATAACATCACTCCTTTTAGTTTTAGGAGCAGGTTTTATGCCAATAATCATACTATTTCTATTATCGCCAGTAGTTTCACACTTTTTTAGGTTGTTGTACTTATATTTAAGACTGGCATTTTAAAAGGAGGCTAAACAATTATGTATAAAGTTAATCATCATATTATTACTTTAGTAGTATTATTTTTTAGTTTGGCGACAGGTATTTTAATGGGAATGACTATGGGCGATGACATCATGATAAAGCAGCAAGAACAAGTAATTGATCATTTGGAAAAGCATTTTGTAAAATTAGCTGAAAAAAACAAATTATGATGAAAGAAAAACAAAATTTACAACAAAATTTACAAACTTTAGAAGAAAAAAATTATCAAATTACTACTGATATCAATCAGTATTTAAAAAAAGAAGACAAAATGATGGTTGTAAATAAAGACCTTGCTCAAACGATACAACAGAAAGTACTCAATGGTGATTTGAATAATTATACTTGGATGTATTATGATGACTTTAAGCATTTTGGTCAAAAAACAAAATTTGACAACATAGATCAATATCTAGAAGATGCAGAACTTTTATTGATTATTGGACCCAATCTTAAAGAATAAGACGTTGTTATATCTAGCATACCTTTATTTTAACACAGTCAAGTTTAAAAGGAGTGATAACTATCAGTGAAAAAGTATCCGCTATAATTCCAGCGTATAATGAAGAACAAATATTATCAGAGACAGTGATAGCTTTGAGTGAAATATCCAAAATATCTGAAATAATAATAATTGATGATGGTTCAACAGATTCTACCTCTGAAGTTATTTATTATCTAATTGATAAAACGGATATGAATATAAAAACTTTACAGTTTTCAGTTAATCGAGGAAAAGGTGCAGCTTTACTTTCAGGTGTGGAAATCAGTAATAATAACATCATAGCTTTAGTAGATGCTGATTTAGGTAAATCAGCAACTGAGGTAAAGAAATTATTTACACCAGTGTTAAACAATCAAGCAGATATGACCATTGCTAAATTTAATTTTAAACAGCAAAAAATTAAAGGTGGTTTTGGTTTTGTGAAAAACCTGGCTAAGATGACTTTAAAAATAATAACCAAAGAAAATATTGAAAGTGTTCTATCAGGTCAGAGGGTTATGTCAAAAAATTTAGCTCAACAATTATTATCACTAGAAAAAAACAGTAAATTTGGAGTAGAATGGGGCATAACTGTAGAGGCTTTACAAAAAGGTGTTCGTATTGAAGAAGTAGAAGTGAATATGGACCATCGCTGGACAGGTAGAAATTTACCAGGCATATTCCACAGAACAAAACAATTTACACAAATTTTAATTACTTTTTTAAGAAGGCTGTGTTTATATTGAATGTTAATAGCTATAATCTTCGATTTCACTTAAAATCTTTCGGGTTGGTACATCTAAAACTCTCAAACAGAATATAACAGCGCCATAAGAAAACTTTATATTTATTAGGGGGTAAATAAAAGTGTTGGTATGGAATATAATAGGTTTAACAGCGGTAGTAATAGCAATAACAATGTACTGTATAAAAATTTATACAAATTTTTTGATTACTGATGAGCAAAAAATTTATAATTACAGAGGTGAATTTATACCTGGGTTTGCAGGTGTATTATTTCCAATTACACTATTACCAATTTTTTTATTAATTATTATAGTAGCTACATTTGATTATTTTTATTTAATGATACTGATAAGTTTGACTAGTTTTTTTGGCTTGTGTGGGTTACTAGATGACCTAAGTTCAGAAGTTGATAAAGGATTTATTGGGCATTTTAGTTTATTCATAAAGAAAGGCATTATTACCTCTGGATTAGTAAAAGCATCATTGGGTATGATGGTGGGCATATTTATATCATTAGCTATAACTCAAAATTGGGGTTTACATACATTGACTGATGCACTGACAATTTCTTTAACGGCTAATTTAATTAATTTACTAGATGTGAAACCAGGTAGAGCCGCTAAGGGAGTAATCATATGGATAATTATTTTTTTGATCTTTAAAGCAGAATTTGAAACATTGATACTTCTATATCCGATTACAGTGATGATTGCAGTATTTTTATCCGGTGATTTACAAGAACATTTTATGATGGGAGATACAGGCGCTAACGCCTTAGGCGGTTTATTAGGTGGTATTACAGTTATTTTTATGAGTTTTGATGCAAAGATTTTATATCTCATATTTTTGATAGCTGTTCATGTTTTGACAGAATTTGTACCCTTAAGTAAAATTATAGAAAAGTCACGAATTTTATCATTAGTCGATAATTTGGGAAGAAATTGAGCAATTAAGAGGAGGAGATTCGAGCCAATGAAATCAGAGGAACCGGAATTTAAGCAGAGTTTTAACGTGTCCGAAAGTGAATTAATACAAATTTTAAATTCTACTCATGATGGTATGTTAGCTATAGATAAAAAAGGCATTATCACTCTTTTTAATAATGCAGCCGAAAGAATTACTGAGCTTAATAGACAAGATGTGATGGGTAAACGTGCTCAAGAATTAATTCCTAACACACGTTTACCCGTTATTTTAGAAACTGGTGTTTCGGAATATAATCGTAGACAGGAATTGAATGAGAAAACAACAATCATTACAAACAGAGTTCCAGTATTTAATGACAATAATGAAATAATAGGAGCTGTAGCAGTATTTCGTGACATAACAGAAATTATATCATTAGCAGAAGAAGTAACTGATTTAAAAGAAATTGAGAGTATGCTTAAAGCTATTATAAATTCAACTCAAGATGCGATTTCAGTAGTTGACGAAAATGGGTACGGTATATTAATAAATCCTGCTTACACAGAATTGACAGGCTTAACTGAAGATGATGTGATTGGTAAGCCTGCCACTGTAGATATAGCCGAAGGTGAAAGTATGCATTATCGAGTATTAAAAACTCAGAAACCAGTTAATAAAGTTCATCTAAGAGTTGGACCTAAGAAAAAGGATGTCATTGTAGATGTGGCTCCAATCATGGTAGATGGTGAATTACGAGGTAGTGTTGGAGTAATTCATGATGTTTCTAAAATAAAACAACTGACTGATGAGCTAAATGAAGCTAAAAGTATTATTAGAAAACTAGAAGCTAAATATACCTTTGAAGACATAAT
>CAZKUS010000141.1:0-5809 GCA_964556025.1 uncultured Clostridia bacterium
AGCGTTAAAAGCTCTAGAAACCGAGTTAGAAATTCAAACTGTATTTGAAGATTAATAGATAAAGAAAAAACCGGGTATAAAAGCCGTGATTAAAGGCTTTTATACCCGGTTTTTTCTTTACCGATTTTAATAATAGGCTTAAAGTTGACTGTTTGGAAGTTTTAATTGCTTGTCCCCTGTTATTCTGATAATATAAAATTAGTTTATCAACAACGAAGATGAAGGGGGACTCAATGGTGAGAAAAAAATACTCGTTAGGATTAAAACAAGATGGGCGGTTGAATGTCCGTCAGTTGGTTTATATGGGTTTGTTGGTCGGGATTGGCGCACTTCTCATGATAACTATTCAAATCCCGATTTTTACTGAATACTTGATGTACGATCCCAGTGATGTGGCTATGTTAATTGGTGGATTTTGGTTTGGTCCCTTAGCTGGCATAGTGATGAGCTTTTTTAAAGTACTTATATATTTATTTTCTAAAGGACTTGCTGGACCAGTAGGTGCTATGGCTAACTTTTTTGCTACAGCTGCTTTCATAGGTGTTGCTTCTCTAATTTATCAAAGGGAGAGGACATTTGCCGGTGCAATAAAAGGCATGGTAGGGGGAACGGTTGCCATGGTAATTATCAGTGGATTCACTAATTATTTCATAGCACTACCCTTATGGGGAATTCCGGAAGAGGCATTATTACCTATGATTTTCACTGCAACAACTCCCTTCAATATTGCTAGAGGGGTGATAAGCAGCTTGTTGACTTTACCTGTATACAAACGTGTGAAAAATTTATTGCAATCCATATAATTAGAGCTAATTTTTTATAAAGGCTGTGTTAAAGTTGAATGTTGATAATAGCGATAATTTTTAAGGTAGTTGTTCTTCTTTTAAAGCTGAATGCAAATTATAACATAGTAATAACATTATAATAGAGAAAGGTAAAGCTGCGGTTATAGCCATTTCTTGTAGTGCTTGAATTCCCCCTATGAACAGTAAAATCAGGGCTATCCCAGATTGACAAATTCCCCAAGTCATTTTTTTGCTTAATGGAGGATCCATGCTTCCTTTAGAGGTTAATATTCCTAATACAAAGGTAGCTGAATCTGCACTAGTAATAAAAAATACAAACAACAGTATGATGGTGATTACCGAAATTAGTCCTCCCATAGGTACGTGTTCAAACAGGTGAAACAAAGCTAGTGACTCATCTTGTTGGGCGATTTCTGCTAGGTTTATACCGCTGTTCAATTGAAGGTCCAATCCTGTGCCTCCAAAAACACTGAACCACAGAAATGTCATTAAAGTTGGTACCAATAATACTCCGTGAACAAATTCTTTAATGGTTCTACCTCTTGAGATTCTAGCCACAAATAATCCCACAAAAGGTGACCAAGATATCCACCAGGCCCAATAAAATAATGTCCAAGATTGAATCCATTCATGACCGGTGAAAGGATTAGTATCTAAGCTCATTTCCAGAATTCTGTTGGCATAAACCCCCAAGGTGCTGGTAAAAATTTCAAATATGTAAGCAGTAGGACCGATTATCAGTAAAAATGTCATTAGAATAATAGCCACAAACATATTCAACTTACTTAATGCCTGAATACCCTTATCTAGTCCTACTACACTGGAAAGCATAAATAAAACTGTGGCAATAAGAATAATTATTAAGGTGATATGGAATCCCTCGTGTATATTGAACAAATAGCTCAACCCGCTGTGTATTTGGGTAGCGCCTAACCCCAAAGAAGTTGCCACACCGAAGATAGTAGCAAATACAGCTAAAATATCTATTATATAACCGGGTGTTGAATAAATTTTTTCACCCAAAAGGGGATAGAAACAAGAACTGATCAAAGGTGGCATTCCGCGCCTAAACGAAAAATAGGCGATAGACAAGCTCATGACTATATAAATAGCCCATGGCTGCAATCCCCAATGGAAAAAACTATACTGCATGGCAAAACCTGCGGAATCTCCTGAAGCGCTGGCAATATGTTCAGGAGGTTCTAGATAATGAACCAATGGTTCACTTAGTCCCCAAAATATTAATCCAATTCCCATTCCTGCGGCAAACAGCATACTAAACCAACCAAAATAAGAGTATTGTGGTTTTTCGTGATCTTTACCCAATTTTACTCTACCGTATCTACTGAATGACAAACCAATAGCAAATACCAAAAAGAATACAGCAGCTAACATGTATATCCAACCGAAATTTTCTAATATGCTATTATAAGCCCAAGAAACGTACTGGGACAGGGCTTGTTCATCGATAATACCAATTATGAGCACCAATAAAGTCAATATAAGTGATATGATAAATACCAGATTATCTTTGACTTTCTCCATTGTATTCACCTCCTAGAGTCTACCTTTCTGCCTATTGATACTATATTGTGTGGTTCTATTATAGTTACTGCGCTGACCCAATACATTATTATAGGCACTGTTATATTCAGCTATCAACATTTAACTTTAACACAAGCCTTATTATAAGCTTTAAGGTACGATTAAAATTGACGCATGAGCTCCTTTCAGTACTCGTTCGGCTGTTGATCCCAAAATTAAGTCACCAGGTGTACGAACTTTTAATTTACCCAGGATAATCAGATCGGTTTTACCGTTATTTTCTGCTTGTAATATTTCTTTCGATGGTATACCTATTTTGTTTTGAGTTTTGATTTCTTTACAGTTACATTGAAATTTCTGCTTTAATTCATCCAATTTTGATTGTATTTGTTCTTTTCTTTTTGCTTCACTGTAAGGATCACCAGCTCGTTTTCCTACATGCAAATAAGTAATAACTTCACTTGAATTTCCGATTTCTGTAAGTGAAGAGCATATTCTATCAGTATTAGGACCGAAATCTACCGCTACTAAAATTTCTTTAAATACTTTAATATTTTGTTGATGTTTTTCCTGTACTCTTGACAGCATCTCTTTTGATATATCTGGTCTTTCTTTATGTACAAAAACTGGTAAATCAGTTAATCTAATAACATCAGACGCAGTACTTCCAAGGAGCAGTTTCCCCAAACGATGTCTGCGGCTGGCCGGGAGATAAATGAAACTAGATTGAGATTTATTAGCACTGGTTAACAATTTACTTGCAGCATGACCTGATGTTATTTCTGAACTGATTTGGACCTGGGGAAATTTTTCAGAGAGCCAGTCTTTATAGTCTTTTATTTGTTGGGAAAGTTGGTCATACTTGGCAAATCCAGAATCTATTACATGGCATAGATGGATTTCGCCAGTATTAAACCTTGACATCATAGTAAAATAAGAGAGTAGGTCCTCTCGACTTTCCTTCAAGGTTACAGGAAGTAACGCCTTTTGAAACATATAACCCCCTCCTGAAATATCAGCTGTTAACTAATTATTTAATCTACTATTATAATTTTATTAGAAATAATAGTACTTGAAAATAACTAATAACAATTAATTTTCTATTATAAGGTTTTGGCGCTGTTGTATTCAGCTATCAACATTCAACTTTAACACAGCCTAAGGTTTAAGTTTAGTTAAAGTTATATCTAAGTAGCTTAAAATTTGCAATCATATTATGAGAATGTATAATAATGACAGTGAGATTTACTTACAGGGAGGTAATTAGCTTGGACCAACAGATGGTAAAATTGGTGGCGGCTGAACAAAAGTTACCTGAACAGCAGGTGGCTAAATCTATCGCATTGATTAAAGAACAGGGTAATACGGTGCCTTTTGTCGCCAGGTATCGTAAAAATGAAACGGGAAATTTATCTGAGGATTCGTTGAGGAATATAGTAGAAAGATGGGAATATCTCGAGAATCTGTATAATCGTCAAAATGAGATAATTGAAACCCTCACAAACAGGGAAAAATTAACCCCTGAATTGGAGAGAGCCATTAAGGCCACAGAAACTCTTCAAGAGCTAGAAGAACTGTACAAACCATATAAACAAAAAAAGAAAACCCGAGGAATGAAGGCAAAAGAACGGGGATTAGAACCTCTTAGTCAAAAGTTTTTAGAAAATGTCATTACCCAGGAAGAACAGCTTGATGAAATAATTTCAGATTTCATTGATCCCGAGCAAGGTGTTACAAATAAAGAAGAAGCATTGCAAGGTGCTCAAGATATCATTGCTGAACAGATAGCGGAAAACATGGAAAACCGCAGGGAAGCTAAAAGTTTAGTACAAAAAGAAATAATGATACAAGTACAGCTAAAAGATAAATCCATGGATGATCAGAGAGTCTATGAAGACTATTATGATTATCAAAGCAATTTGTACAAGTTGCCACCACATAGAGTGATGGCTATCAATAGAGGAGAAAAAGAAGGTGTATTGAAAGTAACCTTGGAATCTGCAGAACAAAAAGCTGTAGAAAAGATAGCTGTTCGAGAAAGCAATAAACTAACAGGTTATTCAGAGCAAGTAGTACAAGAAGCTGCAGCTGATGCTTGTAAACGCTTGATCTTACCGGCTTTAGAACGAGAGCTTAGAACAACTAAAACTGAACAAGCAGAAGAACAAGCAATTGATGTGTTCAGCCAAAATTTAGAGCGGTTGTTAATGCAGCCTCCGATAAAAGATCAGGTGATAATGGGCGTTGACCCTGCCTATAAATCTGGTTGTAAGTTAGCTGTTGTGGATGAAACTGGAGAAATGAAAAAGGTGAGTGTTATCTATCCCACTCCTCCTTTCAATAGAACAGAAGAAGCGGCTAAGTTGGTCTTAAAGTTGATAGCTGAATTTCAGGTGGATGTGATTGCCATTGGGAATGGTACTGCTTCTAGAGAGACAGAGCAATTTATAGCTGATACTATTTCCAAAACAGACAGAGAAGTGCAATATGCTATCGTGAGCGAAGATGGAGCTAGTGTATATTCCGCCTCGAAATTAGCTCAAGAGGAATTTCCCGATTTAGATGTACAAGAACGAAGTGCAATCTCTATTGCCAGGCGTGTATTGGATCCTTTGGCTGAACTGGTCAAGATAGATCCTAAATCTATAGGTGTAGGGCAGTATCAACATGATCTACCTCAAGGTAGATTAAAGGGATCAGTTCAATTTGTAGTAGAAAAAGTGGTGAATCAGGTAGGTGTGGATGTCAACACTGCTTCTGTGCATTTACTCAGATATATTTCAGGACTTAACAAAAAAAGTGCTGAAAATATGGTGGCTACTAGATCGGAATTAGGTGGTTTCGATAATAGAAAAGAATTGACTCAAGTCAAGGGTTTAGGTGCGAAAACTTTTGAACAGTGTGCTGGCTTTTTGCGTGTACTAAATGGGAGCAATTCTTTAGATAAAACCTCTATCCATCCCGAATCTTATCAAGTGGCAAAAAAAGTGCTGGAAGTTTTAGAGGAAACAGAAGCAAATATTGGTTCCCAACAACTTCGCACAAAAATTGATGAGTTACTTAATAATAAACAGCAGCTTGAAAATATTTGTCAAGAACACGACACAGATAAGTACACATTACAAGATATTTTAGCAGCTTTTAAAAAACCTGTATACGATCCCAGGGATGAATTGGATAAACCCAAATTGAAACAAGATGTATTGAACATGGAAGATCTCAGTGAAGGTATGGTGTTAGAAGGTGAAGTGCGAAATGTAGTCGATTTTGGAGCTTTTGTGGATTTGGGTATTAAACAGGACGGATTAATCCATATTTCTAATCTCAGTGAAAAATTTGTCAACCACCCCATGGAAGAGGTGGCTATAGGAGATATAGTTAAAGTTGAAATAATCAGTTTGGATACAGAACGAGGGCGGATTGGATTAAAACGGACTTAGACTTCGGCACTGTTATAT
>CAZKUS010000142.1:0-5799 GCA_964556025.1 uncultured Clostridia bacterium
TTTTATCAACGGATTTTAATTTTAAGGTCATTTCGATCACACTTGGGTGTAAATGATTTCCATCTACTACTAACTCTACTGTGGCTTCTGGATGCATGAGTAGAGCCATGGCCGCTCCTGGAGTTCTATGGTGAATACCGCTCATCCCATTAAATAGATGAGCTCCATGGGTTAAGCCGGCACTAAATCCTTTGTTCATTTCTTCATAAGAAGCATTAGTGTGAGCAGCAGTCATAACTATGTTGTTTCTAAATCCCCATTTAATTATATTAGCAGCGTTCTCTGTTTCTGGTGCCAATGAGATCATACGTAAATTATCGCCAGCTATTTCTTTGAGTTCTGTGATTTCATCTAAACTTGGTTTTGTAATATAGTCTTCATTTTGGGCCCCTTTTTTGTCAGGGTTAACAAAAGGTCCTTCAGCATGTATGCCAAGTAAATTGGTGACTTGCTCTTTTTGTCGGTTTTCAAATTGATAATCATTAACAGTTTGAACAGCTTTAACGATGTTCTGCCACGGATTAGTTAAAGTTGTAGCTAAATAACCTGTAACACCATTTTGTAAATGAAATTTTGAAATTTTTTCTAAAGCAGCTAAATTTGCATCCATAATATCGTATCCATGTCCACCGTGTGTGTGAATATCTATAAATCCTGGAGCTAAATACTTGCCTCCTAAATCTATTTCTCGTGGTTCCGATGAGTTTTTATTTTTTAGAAGCTCATCACTGACAGTCAGCAGATTATCATCGATATCTCGTCCAACATCCCATATATAACCATCATCACCACAGATCAAATATCCTGGATACAGGACTTCATGTTCTAGAATGAGCCTGGCATTCCTTAAAATTAGAGCCATGAACGGACCTCCTGAACAAGTATTGCTTAACATCTCAGTGGCATTATTATCTTGTACTGTAAACAACCATTATAAAGATAACAGTTCCAAAAAGTTATTTATCAATAATTAGCCCTTTATCTTTATATGCATTATAAAGCTCTCTTTCAATTTCAGAAGATGTACTAATTCCCAAAATTCTTTGCAGCAATTGTTCCGCTTCTGATACTGTCCAAGCATTAATCACCCTTTTCACTGCCGGTATACTACCCGCACTCATGCTAAATTCATCTAATCCAGCACCTAACAAAAATGGTGCTAACAGTTCATCTCCAGCAGCTTCTCCACACATCCCTACCCATATATCTTGATTATGACCTGCCCTTATAGTTTTATCAATCAAACGCAGCACCGACGGATGATAAGGAGTGTAAAGATTTGAAATACGTTCGTTCCCTCTATCTACTGCAATGGTGTATTGAATCAGATCATTAGTGCCTATACTGAAAAAGTCAACCTGTTCAGCCAATTCATCTGCAATCATGACAGTAGAAGGGATTTCTATCATAATCCCTACTTCTACATCCTGTAAATATTGCACACCTTCTTTTTCTAATTCGTTTTTCGCCTCTTCTAATAATTGCTTTGCAGTTTTAACTTCTTCCAGAGATGCGATCATAGGAAACATAATTTTAGGATTGCCATAAACACCTGCTCGCAGAATTGCTTTCAATTGTGGTTTAAAAATATCAGATCTATTAAGGGAGATTCTAATAGCTCGATAACCTAAAAAAGGATTCTCTTCTTCTCCCAAATCCAGATAAGGCAAATCCTTATCTCCACCTATATCCAATGTTCGAATTACTACAGGTTTATCTCCCATCTGCTGCAACACTTTTTTATAAGCTTCATATTGTTCATCTTCTGAAGGTAATTCTTCCCTATCCATATAGAGAAACTCAGTTCGAAATAGACCTATTCCCTCTCCTCCATTTTCTAAAACAGGGGCCACATCATTAGGATTTCCGATATTGCCTGCCACTTCTACTGTTTTTCCGTCTCTAGTTTCCGCTGCTTTGTCTTTAAACTCATTAATAATTTTCATTTTTTCACGGTAATTTGCTAATTTATCCTGATATGTAGACACAGTATTCTCATCAGGAGCTACAATCACATCTCCGTTTTCTCCATCCACAATTATCTGTTCTCCTTGCTCTGTCTCATCGAGTAGTTGATCATACCCCAATCCTACTACAGCAGGGATCCCTAGAGATCTAGCCATAATTGCAGTGTGCGAAGTTTTAGATCCTTCTTTAGTAACAAAAGCCACTACTTTATCTGTATCAAGTCTTGCTGTATCCGATGGGGCCAAGTCTTCAGCTATTACTACAGTTTCGTCCTGAAATTCCATAGCTTCGTCTTGATATCCCAATAAATTTTTCAAGATACGCCTTCCCACATCTTGTAGATCGGCACCCCGTTCACGCATGTATTCATCTTCCATATTGGCAAACATCTCTGCAAATTGTTGTATAACTTTGTCAACTGCAGCTTCTGCTTGGTATTTTTCCTGAGTAATTTTTTGTTCTACACTGGATATCAGTTCAGGATCTTCCAATAACATTTTATGTGCTTGAAATATTTCAGCTTTTTGCTGCCCTAATCTTTCTTCTGTGCGTTTCTTGATAATTTCCAATTGTTCTTTACTCTTTTCCAGTGAAGAATGAAATCTTTTTTGTTCAGAATCTACTTGGCTTTGTTCTATTTGTTCATAATCAATATCTAATTTAGGTTCTTGTTTAACAAATGCTCTTCCAAGGGCAATACCTCCAGAAGCTTTAACTCCTTGATATTTCATGTCTATACCCTCCTATAATGGGTGAAAATATACTAAGACTCTTCAACCAATTCTTCAGTTACTAACTTCTCTAGAGAGTTCAGTGCCTCTTCCGCATCACTGCCATCAGCTAATATTTCTATGGTATCTCCTTGTTTAGCACCTAAACTTAATACTCCCATGATGCTCTTAGCATTAATCTCTTGATCTTCTTTCTTCACTTTAATATCCGATTCAAATTGGCTAGCTTTTTCCACGAACTTTGAAGCAGGCCTAGCGTGTAGGCCGGTTTCGTTCTCTAACTTTACGGTAATAGAATTCATGATATATTCCCCCTTGTATATTTAGGCTTGTTTAAGTTTAATGTTGATAACAACAGAATATAACAGCGCCTATATTTAAATTTTAACCTTTATCTCCAAAACCATGAGTAAATACTGATTTTAGCCTGTCAATATCTTCCTGTTGTAACATGGGATTTACTATTACAACTTTATCCTGTAAGTTATGGTCCATTAACGGGACAGTAGATAAAATCAGATCAAAATGCTCATGAGATAGCTCTAATAACTCATAATAAGAGTAACGACCGATTACATTTATGTTGGGAAAGTATTTTTGTAATCTGTTCTCAAGTATACTGGCAGTCCCTACACCACTACCACAAACTAACAAGGCATTTAAAACTTTAGCTTTGTCTGCCCTTTCCATAACCTCCGTCACATGTAAAGTCAGTCGCACCATAACTTCTTCATCTAAGTTTTTGTACCCGTATTCTTTTAACGTTTTGTCTATATCCATGTAAACTTGAGATTCTTTCAAATCTGTATACAGTTTTCTGTATTGGGGATAAGGAACTAATTGAAATCGATGTCGCTTATTACTTAACTTTAACTCTCTAGTCAACAGTGTCAAAAGATGTCTATTGTTTTTAGAATGAAAATTTAAATTCTCAACTAAAGAATTTAGAATCACTTTAGCTTTACTAAACTCACATGATGAATAAAAGTCTTCCATATTAGGTTTAAAAGAAATGCGGTCATGAGCAGTCTCTCCAGCCATCAGTTGCATAACTAAATGAGCTATTTCTGCTGTTGGTAAATATATCATCTTTTCATTATGACTAGCTATCACATCTTTGTATATCGAATGAGCAATTCTATACTCTGGTTCGTAAATCACTTCATCTATATCATCTTGCTGATATTCGACAAAATAATTATGGCTAGACCTTTTCATGGCTAAAATAATATGGAGTATCAAATTGACAAGAGCGTAATCGGAATAACTAAATGTTATGTGCTGTACGAGAATATTTTGGACTTTTTCTACTAAATTTCCCCTTGGAAACCCTGCACTATCCCATGTAATTCCCGGGAATCGAGTATGCAGCAACCTATTTCTTAAGGTTTCCATGAGTTGATGATCATTTGACAAAACATCATCAATTAACAATCTAATAAGCCCTTGACGCCAAGCTTGCTCTGATGCCGAAATAAATACACCATAATTTGGTTTTCTAACTATGTTCACAGAATATTGCTGAAGCCACTTTTCACATCTGTCCAGGTCTTTAATGACAGTACCTTCACTAATGTTTAAAATATCTTCTAATTCCTTAATTATCATTGGTTCTTCTGCAGCAAATAGTACCGCTAATAGTGCGTATACCCTTTCATCCTTTTGTAATGGCGGATAATAAGTAGATTCTTTATTTAGAGTTTGCTCAATTGGTTGAGACAAGTTGTATTGGTTAATTTTAACTTTACTTTCTTCAGTTAAACTCACACCAACTCCAGGCTTTGCTAGCAATCCTGTGTCCAGGGCATCATTTAACCAATTTTCTAACACTTTCAAATCATTTCTAATCGTTTTCCTGCTTACTGATATTCTTTTGGCTAAATCTTTAGTCGTTTTTGGTTTTTCTGATTCCAACAATAGTTTAAATAGAGCAGCTTGGCGGTTGTTCAAAAGAATCACTTCCCAAAAGATTGTGGTAAATTTAAAATATCTTTATATTCATTATAATTGCTGGTAACAGCCAATTACAACAGTTAATTGCAGTTACTCATCCACAGGTAAATGTGGCAATTTTAAGGTATTTTTATCTTGCTTTAGGCGCAGTTAGAGTCAAATGTGATAACAATAAAAGTCCCGGTTATACGACCGAGACATTCAACTTTAGTACAACTTTCGTAAAAATGTTGTCAATTAGATTTTTGTTAAACTATTCATCAGGATATGCAAATTTATCGGCAATTATTGTTACAGAACTATGTAATTTTAAGAAACTTGCTGGAAGATAAGTAGTAATACCAGAGCTCAATAGTTGCTTTAATACAGGTTGTTTTTCAGTTCCACTAGCCAATAATAGAATTTTTTTAGCTCGTAGTATAGTACCTATACCCATGGTAATAGCTTTTGAAGGAATTTGAGCTTCAGAACTATCAAGACCCAATGTTTGTTCAATTAACTGCTGATTACTTGTTATTGTTTCTTCAGCTAATTCCGTTACATGAGTAGATTCTTCTAATCTCTCACCTGGTTCATTAAAGCCTATATGACCATTAGTACCTATCCCTAGTATTTGTAAATCAGCCGGTTGACTAGTAACTATTTTTTCATACCAATCAACAGCAGAGCTGGGGTTTTTTGGATTTGAAGGCGGGATATAAGTAAACTGTCTGTCAATATCTATTTTATTAAAAAAATTATTATTCATATATGACCGATAACTGATAGGATTATCAGGTTCAATATCTAAAAATTCATCTATATTATACGTTTGCACATATTTGAACGAAATTTTGTTTTGCCTATACATTTCCACTAGATACTGATACATATTCATAGGGGTTTTACCAGTGGGTAAGCCCAAAATAGAGTCGGGTTTTAACAATAACTGACTTGCCACAAAATCTGCTGCCCAAGAGCTCATTTGTTGGCTATCCTCTACTATGAGAACTCGAATAATCGTTTCACCTCACTCAATAGCTTGATTTGCGAACTACTTTCAGGTATAATAGCTGCTCTATCTTATCTATTATACCGCTCTACAAAACTTGCTCAATTTTGTTTAAACCCACTTAAAAAGCAAGTTTTGCCCGAAGAGTATCATCTC
>CAZKUS010000143.1:0-3784 GCA_964556025.1 uncultured Clostridia bacterium
AAAAATATGGGTTATCACAGTATAGTATTAGTACCCGGAAGATCCGGTGAAAAAGTTGCAATTTCTCTAGGAGTACCCGAAGAACAGATTGCAATAACAAGTAACTTTATCGGTTCCATGTTACGAGAAGCAGCTAAATTAAGATTTCACAATATTATTATCATAGGACATGCTGGAAAAATCTCTAAATTATCAGCGGGTATTTTTAATACACACAGCAAGATTGCCGATGCCAGGAGAGAAATATTTACAGCCCACGGATCCTTAGTTAATCTCCCTATAAATTATATAAGACAACTTTGGGATGCCATCACCACAGAAGAATGTATTAAGATATTACAACAGTACGATGAAGATACAGGTGAGCAAAGAGGGCAAAAACTCTTGATGAATATTGCTCACGAAGCTGAACAAAAAACAGAAAGTTATTTACAGGATACTGATGTAGCAAATGTAGGTATTTGCTTGACTGACAGACCGGGGAACTTATTATCCCATAGTCAAAAAGCACTTAAGATCGCTGGTGAAGAGGGGTGGCCATTGTGGGAAAAATTACAGTAGTTGGTATGGGACCAGGAGATTTAGAACAGCTGACCACAAAAGCAAAAAACAGTATATTTGCAGCCAATGTTCTAATTGGCACTGGTATACAATTGGAACTGATAAATAAGCTGCTCAGTCAAGAACATCAGAGCAGTTTATCCCATTATCAGTATTACGATATCAAACTGGGAATATCAGAAATAATGGACAAAATCGCAGATTCTCTAACTGGGAATAACAATGTCGTAGTAATGGTTTCAGGTGATCCCGGATTTTACAGTTTGTTTTCAACAATCAAAGAAAAATTCTCGGAAGAAGAGATAATTGCTGTTCCCGGAATCAGTTCATTACAAATGGGCTTAACTAAAATTAGAGAAACTTGGGAAGATGCTATCACAATCAGCTTACACGGTAGGGAGCATAATTTACCGAAATTTTTAAATCTCATTGACAACCATCCCAAGATAGCCGTGTTATTAGGGGGAAAAGTCAGTACACATTATGTAAAAGATTATATCTTAAAAAATCGACCAGGATTTTCTAATAAGATAGTATATATCATGGCAAATCTATCTTTGGAAGATGAAGCAATAATTAAGACTAATGTTAAAAGTTTATCAGACTACGCCGATTTTAGTAATTGTATTATATTTTTCCCTGGTAAAGAACATGAACAAATAGATGCCCAATCGGAAACAGTTCCAAGTAAACACCTCGGAATCACAGGCCACGAACTATTTAAAGGCGATGTACCCATGACCAAAGAAGAGATTAGAGCTGTTATTATCTCGAAATTGCAACTTTTCAAGGGAGCTGTTTTGTGGGATATTGGCGCTGGAACTGGAAGTATTTCACTTCAAACAGATAGATTAACTGAAGGTAACTGTAAAGTTTACGCAATAGAACAATCTGATAAAGCATATGGAGTTCTGATAAAAAATATTAAAGAACTGATTTCCAAAGAAGTAAAACCAATTTACGGTCAGGCACCTGAAGTACTTACAGGGTTGGAAACTCCAGATCGAATTGTTATAGGTGGTAGTGGCGGAAATTTGCCTGAAATATTAGCTTATATCGATAATATGCGACCTTTTCAAGGTACAGTGGTAATTCCCACGGTCACCTTAGATTCTTTTCTTGATGCTTATCAATTTTTTAAAGACAGAAACTCATGGGATTATCAAATTCAAAAGATACAAGTTAGTAGAGCAGAACAGGTGGGGAAAACATCACTTTGGAAAAGCGACAATCCCATTACAATCATAACAGCTACCAAACAAAGGGGAATTGCCGATGAAACAACATAATTCAGGAACTCTATACGGAATTGGTGTGGGACCGGGTGATCCGGAATTATTAACTCTTAAAGCACTGCGGGTACTGCAAGAAAGTGACCTGATCATTGCGCCGAGAACTGCTTCAGGTAAAGAGAGTACTGCTTTAAACATCGTCACTAAAGCTTTTGAAGAGTATCGCCTGGGAACGTCAAAGCTTCCCCAAGTAGATTATATTACCTTTCCCATGAAAAATAACGGGATCAATACTGAAAAACTCAATCAAGAAATAGATTCTAAGATCATTTCAGGACTTACTTGCGGACAGAAAATTTCTTTTATCACATTGGGAGACCCCCTGCTATATAGCACTTACCGGCGTCTTAAAGAGCGAGCTTCTGAAATAGAAAATATAACTATAGAGCATATTCCGGGAATTTACTCTTTTAGTGCTATTGCCTCCCGATTAGGTCGAGACCTGACCTACGGTAAAGATAAATTGGCTGTCATTCCTGTAGAAAAAAATAATAACTACGAAAAAGAACTTACTAATTACGATACAGTGGTATTTTTAAAAGTTTCAGCAAATTTGTATGGATTAATCCAACAGCTATCTGATACTAGAAGATTGACAGATGCTGTGCTGGTGGAAAAAGTGGGTATGCATGACGAACGAATTTACGAAGATTTAGAGCAATTCGTAGATGCCAATTCACAACCTGATTTTAAAATGGTTAATTCGATAAATTATCTATCGACTATAATAGTTTTTAGCTAGATACTAATCTTATTATGTTATGTAGGTGATATACATGAGTACAGATATTTATTTTGTAGGAGCAGGTCCGGGAGATCCCGATTTACTAACCAGAAAAGGTGAAAAATTACTCAACAGAGCAGATGTAGTAATCTATACCGGATCACTTATAAACCCAGAATTACTACAGCTAACTGCAAAACACAGTGAATTGTACGACAGCTCTGGCATGACTAAAGAAGAATTAATCTATCAAATGGAAACAGCGGTCCAAAATAATAAACTTGTAGTCCGGCTGCACACTGGAGATCCCGGTTTGTACGGTGCTATACAGGAGCAAATAGATGTTCTGGAATCTAAAGGAATTACTATAGAAATAATTCCTGGAATAAGCGCCTACCAAGGTGCAATGGCAGCCCTGAAACGGGAATTTACCTTACCAGGTATCACACAAACTGTGATCCTAACCAGATTAGGTAAGAGAACTCCAGTACCTGAAAGAGAAAAATTGAGAAATTTAGCCCGACATCAATCTACAATGTGCATATATCTGAGTACTCACATTTTGGATGAAGTGATCTCAGAACTTATTCAAGGTGGACTATCAGAAGATACCCCTATAGCTGTGATTTATAAAGCAACCTGGCCTGATGAACAGGTAGTCACAGGGACATTGAAGGATATAGTCCATGAGACTAAGCGAGCAGGGATAACTAAAACTGCTTTAATAGTAGTGGGAAATGTTATCGCTTCTTCAGACTATCAAGACAGCTTACTGTACCGAAAAGATTTCACCCACGAGTTCAGAGTGGGGGATAAAAATGATCAAGATTGAGAATAGAGTCAGAAATGAATCTATTGCAGTAGTAGCCATAACCGAGGCCAGCTGTGATAAAGCGCTGCAAATCTTTGAACATTTTCCCAACAGCAGATTATTTATCCCTTCAGATAGCTTTTATGAAGGTCAAAAGGGAATTTATAGATACAATAATAATCTCCGTGAAATATTAAATATTATTTTTAACAGCTATTCAGGAATAATTATATTAGGCTCGGTGGGGATTGCCGTTAGATTTTTGGCTCCATTTATAAACGATAAATTATCTGATCCTGGAGTAGTTGTTGTAGACCAAGAAGGAAAATACGCCGTAAATCTATTATCAGGCCATCTAGGTGGTGGTAATGAATTGGCCAAAGAAGTAGGTAAAGC